>JAIRMD010000015.1 GCA_031258915.1 Prevotellaceae bacterium | reverse complement strand
ATTTTATAAATTAACGATTTTAATATAATATTTATTGTAGAATGAGCATTATTGAAGGAGAGTTTTTGCCCAAATCTTTAGCAAAAATCTTGCTGCAAGATGAAGAGATTGCGCTTTCGGGTAAGGCAAAGCAAAAGATTTCGGATTGCTACGATTTTCTGGTAAATTTTTCCTCCGATAAAATTATTTACGGAATCAACACGGGATTTGGCCCTATGTCGCAGTACAGAATTGACGACAAGTCGCTGCTTGCGCTACAGTACAACATCATTCGCAGCCACGCTACCGGCGCCGGTAGCCCGCTTGAGGATGTGTACGTGAGGGCGGCAATGGTGGCTCGCGTGGGGACGTTTATGCAGGCGCACTCCGGCGTTCACGTGGAGCTGGTGGAGCTGCTGGTTGAATTTATCAATAGGGGCATTTACCCGCTCATTCCCGAGCACGGAAGCGTTGGGGCGAGCGGCGATTTGGTACAGCTGGCGCATATAGCCCTTGCGCTCATTGGAGAAGGCGAGGTGCGCTATCGCGGCGCGTGGTGCCCGGCGGCGGAGGTTTTGAAGGAAAACGGGCTAAAGCCGTTTCAAATCCGCCTTCGCGAGGGGTTGTCGGTAACCAACGGCACCGCCGTGATGTCGGGCATTGGAATGGTCAACGTTTTGTACGCAAAGCGGCTGCTGGAGTGGGCGGTGATAGCATCCGTGCTGATGAACGAGGTTGCCTCGTCGTACGATGATTTAATGTCGCAGGAGCTTAACCAAGCCAAGCGCCACGAGGGGCAGCTCGAGGTTGCGGCGTGGATGCGCGCGCTTGCCAGCGGCAGCGCCTGCCTCCAAAAGCGGGAGGTAAAGCTCTACGACCATGCGCACGCAGAGGAAAAGGTGTTTGCGCAAAAAATACAGGCGTACTACTCCCTGCGCTGCGTGCCGCAGGTGCTGGGGCCTGTTTGGGATGAGGTGAAAAATGCGGAAAAGGTGGTGGTCAACGAAATCAACTCGGCCTGCGACAACCCCATCGTTGACCCCGAAAGCAGAAATGTTTACCACGGCGGGAATTTTCATGGGGACTACGTTTCCTTCGAGATGGACAAGCTCAAGGTGGCGGTAACCAAGCTGACCATGCTGATGGAGCGCCAGCTGAGCTACCTTTGCCACGACCGCATCAACGACATTTTGCCGCCGTTCCTCAACCTTGGCGTGCTGGGGCTGAACTACGGCATGCAGGCTTCGCAGTTCACGGCAACCTCTACCACAGCCGAAAACCAAACGCTGTGCAACCCAATGTCGATACATAGCATCCCGTGCAACAACGAAAACCAGGATATTGTGAGCATGGGGACAAACTCGGCGCTGCTGACAAAAACAGTGATAGAAAACGCTTGGCAGGTGATGGCGATACACTTTATGGCGCTGGCGCAGGCTGTGGATTGCCTGAAAATAGAGGGTAGCTTGTCGCACAAAACGCGCCAAATATACAGAGGGGTGCGGAAAATTTTCCCTGTATTTGTTGAGGATACGCCCAAGCACACAGCAATAGAAATGGTAAAAGAACACCTGAAGCATGGGGCCGGGCGCTATTTCTCAACCTTTGATTCGCCATAATTCGTAATTCGTAATTTTTAATTGGTAATTATCTATGAAGTATGCACTTGTTACCGGAGGCTCGCGTGGCATTGGTCGGGCTATCTGCGTACGGCTTGCGGAAATGGGATACCCAACGCTGATTAACTACCACACCAACAAGGACGCCGCCGAGGTTACCAAGTCGCTGGTGGAGGCAAAAGGCGGGACGGCGGAGCTGCTCCCTTTCGACGTGGCCGATGGTAAGGCCGCCGACCAAACGCTCACAGCGTGGCAGGAAAAGCATCCCGACGACCATATTGCGGCGCTGGTAAACAACGCCGGCATCAGGTTAGATAGCATGATGATTTTTATGCAAAATGAGCAATGGCACAGCGTTGTGGATACTACGCTGAACGGCTTTTTCTACCTTACCCGCCGTGCGCTGAAGGATATGCTGACTAACCGCTGGGGGCGTATCATCAACGTAGCGTCGCTGTCGGGCATCAAAGGGCTGCCCGGGCAAACCAACTACTCGGCGGCAAAAGCGGCGCTGATTGGGGCCTCTAAGGCGCTGGCGCAGGAAATCGGCGCGCGAAAGGTAACCGTGAACGTTGTAGCGCCCGGATTTATCGAAACCGACATGGTGAAAGATTTGGACGAAAAATCGCTGAAAGCCATGATCCCAACCGGACGGTTTGGGAAGCCGGAGGAAGTTGCCGATTTGGTAGGCTTTTTGGCGTCAGACCAAGCCGCCTACATCACAGGAGAGGTGATTTCTATCAACGGAGGGCTGTACACGTAAAAAATTATGAGCTGCAAGCTACAAAATTAAAATACAATTTTCAGCATTATATTTATGGTTAGAAGAGTTGTAATAACCGGAATGGGCATTTACTCCTGCATAGGGAAAACTTTGGAGGAGGTAAAACGCTCGCTGTATGAAGGCAAATCCGGCATTGGGGTTGACAATATGCGCAAGGAGTACGGGTATCGCTCTCCGCTTACGGGAATTGTTGAACGCCCGGCGCTGAAAGGCGTATTAGACAGACGGCTGCGCGTATGCCTTGCCGAAGAGGGCGAGTACGCCTACATGGCAACGCTCGAAGCCCTGCGCACGGCAGGTATTGATGTAGATTACCTCGAAAAAAACGAAACGGGCATTTTTTACGGCAACGACTCTTCGGCCAAAGCAGTTATTGAAGCCCACGGCGTAGCGGTAGCGAAAAAAGACACCACGCTGCTCGGCTCGGGCGCCATTTTTCAGTCCATGAACTCTACGGTAACCATGAATCTGTCCACCATATTCAGGCTGCGCGGGGTGAACATGACCATAAGCGCTGCCTGCGCCAGCGGCTCGCACTCCATAGGGTTGGGCTACCTGTTCATCAGCCAGGGGCTACAGGATATTGTGCTGTGCGGGGGCGCACAGGAAACCAACCACTACTCGATGGCCAGCTTTGACGCGCTGAGCGCTTTCTCCATACGCACCGATGACCCAACAAAAGCGTCACGCCCATTTGACGCAGGAAGGGATGGGTTAGTGCCAAGCGGCGGCGCGGCCAGCCTTATTTTGGAGGATTACGACCACGCCATAAAGCGGGGGGCGACTATCTACGCCGAAGTCGTCGGCTACGGCTTTTCATCCAACGGGGCGCACATTTCGCAGCCAAGCGATGTAGGGTGCGCCGCCGCCATGGAGAGAGCGCTGGCCAACGCCGGCGTTACCGCCGCAGATGTGGACTACGTAAACGCTCACGCCACCTCAACCCCGCAGGGCGACACGTTTGAGGCAATTGCCCTCGACCGCATTTTTGGAGCGTCGCGCCCCCCGATAAGCTCTACCAAGTCGATGACGGGACACGAATGTTGGATGGCCGGCGCAAGCGAAATTATATACTCCGTGCTGATGATGCAAAATTCGTTTGTGGCGCCAAACATCAACTTTGAAACGCCCGACGAGTATTCGCGAAAGCTCAACATTGCGGACAAAAGAGTAGAAAAAAATATCGACCTGCTGCTGTCAAATTCCTTTGGATTTGGGGGCACCAACAGCGCTTTGGTCATAAAAAAAGGGACAACTCAACCTTAGTATCGCATAATTAATTGAATATAAATAGTATATAAAATTAACTATAAAAACAGCCACACATTTATGAAACGAGAAGAGATAGAATCTACCGTAAAAAACTTTTTGATTGAAGAAATTGAAGTTGAAGAAAAAAACATTGTTCCCGAGGCGCTGCTAAAGGATGATCTTGGCATCGACAGCCTCGATTTTGTGGACATTGTAGTCATCGTTGAGCGCAACTTCGGGTTCAAAATCAAGCCGGAAGAAATGGCCGGCGTGCGCACCCTGAGCCAATTCTGCGACTACATAGAGTCAAAAGTGGGAGATAAGTGAGCCATGACGAAAAGCCGCGAATGGAAAGGAAATACCGGCGGAGGCTTTTTAGGACAACATGCGCTTATTGTTCTGTTCAAATTGCTAAACATCCGGATGCTGTATTGCATAATGGCGCTGGTGGCGCTTTTCTACATGCTGCTTTCGAATAAAAATTGCAGGGCGATATACCATTTTTTCAGAATCCAATTCGGCTATTCGGCGTGGAAATCTTTTGGCTGCACGTACAAAAACCATTTTGCTTTTGGACAGGTTATACTGGACCGCTTTGCCGTTTTTGCCGGAAAGAAAGATATTTTTGAGGTGGAAATAACGGGTAACGAGCATTTCCGAAGCTTGGCAAGCGGCAGTAAGGGCTTTATAGTGGCCGGATCGCACGTTGGGAACTTTGAGATTAGCGGGTATCTGCTCCATTCGGAGGGTAAGGCAATAAATGCGCTGGTATACTCCGGCGAAACGGAGGTAGTTCGGCGCAACAGAACGAAGATGCTGAGAAGCAACAACATCCGCCTCATTCCTATAGCGGACGACATGTCGCACATATTTACCGCGTGCGCTGCCCTGCAAAGCGGCGAGGTGGTGAGCATGTCCTGCGACAGGAGCTTGGGGTCGCCAAAAAGCATAACGTGCGATTTTCTCAACGGGAAAGCCGATTTTCCGGTTGGCGCATTTGCCTTAGCTACTCACTTTGACGTAGAGGCGATTGCTGTATTTGTGATGAAAGAATCGTACAAAAAATATAAGGTGCACGTAAAACCGATAAAGGCAGACGCAGCGCCGGGCGAGGAGCTGACGAAGCGCGAAAAAACGGAGCGCTACGTCCGCTCGTTTGCAGGCGAGCTGGAGGCCATTGTACGGCAGTACCCCACGCAGTGGTTTAACTACTATAATTTTTGGAAAAATGAACCTATTCCCTGACTTAGAAAAAAAGTACTCTGCCGAGCAGATGACAGCGCTAAGCGCACAGCGGCTGGCGCACGAAATATCTTTTGGCCCCGTAGTTTTTCAGGTATCGCGGCTGATGGTAAAGTTTGGAATTTTGCAAATGCTGGTAGACGCCCAAAAGGGTTTGACGCTGGACGAGGTTGCCGAAAAAGCCAAGCTTTCGCGCTACGCGGCGCAGGTGCTGCTGGAGGCCTCCCTCACCATCGGCGCTGTGCTCTGCAAGGAAGGACGCTTTGAAATCTCCAAAGCCGGATGGTTTTTGCTCAACGACCCGCTGGTAAATGTGAACATGGATTTTAACCACGACGTCAACTATCTGGGCTGGTTTAAGCTGGAGGAGGCGTTGCTCAACGGAAAGCCGGAGGGCTTGAAAACGTTTGGCAGCTGGAGCACCCTGTACGAAGGCTTGTCGAGCTTGCCCGAGCAGGCGCAGAGGAGCTGGCTTGCGTTTGACCATTTTTACTCTGACTGCTCGTTTGATGAAGCCCTGAAAATTGTTTTTGCCCACCAGCCGCGCACCCTGCTCGACGTAGGCGGGAACACCGGGCGGTGGGCCTTGCGCTGCGTTGCCTACAACCCCGACGTGAAGGTTACCATCATAGACCTTCCGCAGCAGCTGGAGCTGATGAAAAAGCAAACCGCCGGCAGCCCCGGCGCCGACAGGATTTCCGGTTACGGCGCAAACCTGCTGGACGAAAAAACGCCGTTCCCGACAGGCTTCGACGCTATTTGGATGAGCCAATTCCTTGATTGCTTTTCGGAGGAAGAGGTAACAAGCATACTCACGCGCGCTGCCGCCGCAATGAGTAGCAACACGCTACTCTTCATCATGGAAACGTTCTGGGACAGGCAACGGTTTGAAGCGGCTGCCTACTGCCTGACGCAAATTAGCCTGTACTTTACCGCGATGGCGAACGGCAACAGCAAAATGTACCACTCCGACGACATGATACGCTGCGTAGAGGCGGCAGGGCTAACGATAGAGAAAATTCACGACGGGCTGGAAAAAGGACATTCTATTTTGGTATGCAGAAAAAAGCAGGATAAAACAAATAACGCGGCGTAAAAATAATGACTAACAACATCCTCACAGCCTCCAAAGAAATAGCCGTTCGCTTTAGCGAGGTGGACTCCATGAATATTGTTTGGCATGGATCGTATGCGCTGTATTTTGAAGATGCGCGGGAGGCTTTTGGTACAAAATATGCGCTTGGCTACCTCGATATTTTTGGCAACGGCTACTATGCGCCTTTGGTTGATTTGAGGTTTAGCTACAAAAAACCGCTGATTTACGGCAAAAAAGCCCGCATAGATATTACCTATCGTAATACGGAGGCGGCAAAGATAGTTTTTGATTACGAAATATTTGATGCTGCCGACGGGTCGCTGGTGGCTACCGGCTCCTCTACTCAGGTTTTTTTGGACAGGCAGCGCCAGCTGGTATGGACAAATCCTCCGTTTTACGAGGAGTGGAAGCAAAAATGGGGGGTGCTGTGATAGCGATAGCAGGCGATAATATTATTTCATCGCTGGGATTTACAACCGACGAGAACTACCGGGCTGTTGAGTCGGGGCAGTCGGGGGTGCGCCTGTGCAGCCCTTTCGTGGGCTTGCCGGAGCCGCTAATGGCTTCGATGATTGACCGGGAAAGGCTGTCGGATAGCTTTGCAGACCTCAGCCCCCGCGCGGATGGCTATACGATGCTCGAAAAGGCGGCTATTCTGTCCGTTGGCAATGCAGCGGCGCAGGCGCAAGTTGACCTTTCCGGCGCGGATGTTTTGTTTATTCTTTCGTCCACCAAGGGAAACGTACACCTGCTCGACGAAAATGAAAAGGGGTTTAGCCGCGACCACATCTACCTTTGGCACACCGCTCGGCTGATAGCGGAGTTCTTTGGAAACGCCAACGAGCCGTTGGTTGTTTCCAACGCCTGCATATCGGGGGCTTGCGCACAAATTGCCGCCATGCGGGAGCTGGAAACAGGAGCGTACAGCTACGCTGTGGTGGTAGGGGTAGAGATGCTATCGAAGTTTATCGTTTCCGGTTTTCAGTCGCTCAAGGCATTGTCGCCGGAGATGTGCCGTCCGTTTGATGTTGACCGTGCAGGGCTTAACCTGGGCGAAGCCGCCGCCGCCATAATTTACAGGCGGACGGACGGGAAAGAAGAAGCAGGGGAAGCTTTGCTGCTACATGGCGCCATACGCAACGACGCCAACCACATTTCGGGTCCGTCGCGAACAGGCGAAGGCTGCCTTCGCGCCCTGCAAATTTTGCTGCAGGAAGTCGCGCCGGGTGACCTTGCGTTCATCAACGCGCACGGTACGGCCACAGCCTACAACGACAGCATGGAGGCGGTTGCCCTCGCCAGCGCCGGGTTGAGCGCCGTCAGCGTGAACAGCCTGAAAGGTTACTTCGGGCACACGCTGGGGGCGGCGGGCGTTTTGGAAAGCATTATTTCGGCTCACGCGCTGGCGAACGAGGCTGTGCTTCCTACGCACGGGTTTAAATGTGGAGAGAAGGAGCGCCCGCTCAACGTGGTTGACAAAATTACCCATACGGAGAAAACATTCTTCATAAAAATGCTTTCGGGGTTTGGCGGATGCAACGCCGCGCTGCTGTTTAAGAAAAATACAAAAAGAACGCCACCATGCCATACGCAGTAAAAAAATATAGCCATGTGACGGACAAGCAGGCGTCGGTGAACGGGAAACCGTTTCCGGTAGCCGCAGCAGAGAGCGGACAATTCCTCACGGCGCTGTACCGGTCTCTCAAGGTAGATTACCCAAAATTCTTCAAGATGGACGCCCTCTCGAAGCTGGGTTTTTTGGCGTCGGAGCTGATTTTAATGGACGAGCAGCCGCGCTTTACGCCGCGAGAAGATGTAGCGATTATTTGCTTTAACCGTAGCTCGTCGTTAGACACGGATGTTGCATATCAGGCAACGATACAGCACGAGGAAAGCTACTATCCAAGCCCTTCGGCTTTCGTTTATACGCTGCCGAACATCGTTACCGGAGAAATAGCTATCCGCAATAAGTTTTTTGGGGAAACCTCTTTTTACGTATGCCGGGAGCGAGACGCGCAGCAAATGTCCCAAACGGTGGAGCAGGCCTTTTGCGACAAGCATACCCGCATGGCGCTTGCGGCATGGGTAGAATGTTTTGAGGGAACGTGCGAGGCTTTTATGGAGCTGGTTGAGAGGCGCTAAAAATGAAAAGTTGAGAATTAGCTGCTATGCTGTCGACATTTTGTCAACCGAACGTTAGCGAGCTCGCCGAACACCCTTAAAAATGAAAAATAGCTATCAACAGGGAAAATGGAGCATTGCCATCCCCCTTAGCCCGTAGAAGTAACTATTAACTAAACAATTAAAAAAAATATGGAAGAGTTGATTTTGCAGCTGAAGCAAGAGATTATTAACGTTTTAAATTTGGAAGATGTAGCGCCGGGGGACATTGCCGACGATGCTCCGCTGTTTGGCGAGGGGCTTGGGCTGGACTCCATAGACGCTCTTGAGCTGATTGTGCTCATGGAAAAGCTCTACGGCATCAAGCTGAAAGACCCTGCGCAGGGTCGCGAGATTTTCAAATCTATTCGCGTAATGGCAACGTACATTCACGCCAACAGAACCAAGTAAGCATGCTGAAAAAAGTTGCGATAACGGGCGTTGGCATAGCATCGGCGCTGGGAGTAGGCCGGGAAGCTACGCTAACCGCGCTGCGGGAGCGGCGCACGGGCATTGCTCCTATGCGCTACCTGAACACGTTGCATACGGAATTTCCCGTTGGCGAGGTGAAGCTCTCCAACGAGGAGATGATGCGCGCGCTGGGTATTCCCGAATCACAGGCAACCACGCGCACATCAATCATGGGTATGGTTGCCGTGCGCGAAGCGCTTGAGCATGCGCAGATACAAGGCAAAAGCGGGCTGCGCGTGGCGCTCATCTCCGGTACCACCGTAGGCGGAATGGACAAAAGCGAGCAGTACTACCTGGATTTTTTGGAAAACGATACGAAAAACGCCTACATCGCTATGCACAATTGCGGCGCCTGCACGGAAATGATTGCCGACTATTTCGGCATTTTTTCGACGGTGCAAACCATTTCCACAGCGTGCTCCTCGTCAGCCAACGCTATTATGCTCGGCGCCATGCTTATTGCCGACGGCAGAGCCGACGTTGTGGTGTCGGGCGGTAGCGAATGTCTCACCAAGTTCCACCTGAACGGGTTTAATACGCTAATGATACTTGACCGTGAGCAGTGCAAGCCCTTTGACGCGCGTCGCGCCGGGCTGAACTTAGGCGAAGGCGCAGCATACGTGGTGCTGGAGGCAGAGGAAACGCTCCGCAGGCGGAGCGTAAAGCCGCTATGCCTGCTCTCCGGCTACGCCAACACCTGCGACGCCTACCACCAAACAACGTCCTCACCCGACGGCGAAGGCGCTTACCTCTCGATGGCAAAGGCGCTCAACGTAGCGCAGCTCGCCCCCAAAGACGTTAGCTACATCAACGCGCACGGAACGGGGACGGAGAATAACGACCTGAGCGAAGGCCGGGCAATACAAAGAATTTTTGGCGAAGAAGCGCCTCCCGTTTCGTCAACCAAATCGTTTACGGGGCACACTACAAGCGCAGCGGGAGGGGTGGAGGCCGTTATCTCCATATTGGCGTTGCAGCATAATTTTATTCCGGTCAACCTGAACTTCGCATCGCCCATGCCGGAGCTTGAATTTACGCCCGCCATCGACGAAACGCCGCGCACACCCCTACGGCACGTGCTCTCCAACTCGTTTGGCTTTGGCGGAAACGAAACGTCTCTTATTTTTTCAAGCCTATGAGCAAGGTGAACGACATATACATTCTGGCGGCAAAGCAAATTTCCGTCCAACCGCCGCTAACCGACGAGTGGATGGACGCTCCTGTATCCTACGGCAAGCCCTACGTGCGCTCCATAGACCCGGACTACAAGCTGTACTTTGAGCCGAACGCGGCGCGTCGCTTGGGAAAAATCCTGAAGCGCGCCCTGGTTACCTCGCGGCAGGTAACAGCGGCGATAGGCGACGCCAAGCTCGACGCGATTGTTACCGCAACAGGCTTGGGCTGCATTGAGAACACCGAGCTGTTTTTGGATACGTTGGCGCGCAAGGGTGAAATGGAGGCGATGCTCAAGCCAACCCACTTTATGCACTCCACGCACAACACCATCGGCTCGCTTATAGCCATAGATGTGCGCTGCCACGGGTATAACTCCACGTACGCTCACAAAGCCACCTCCTTTGAGTGTGCGCTCACGGACGTTTTTGTGCAGCTGGAGAGCAACCGGATACAGACTGCGCTGGTAGGCGCACACGACGAAATGACGCCCACCCACTTTACAATGCTCAAACGTACAGGCTATCTGGGTCATGCCGTGAACGGCTTTAGCGGCGAGGTTGCCCTTAGCATGATGCTGGCGACAACCCCAAAGGAGAGTACCCTCTGCCGCCTGCGCGGAGTAGAAGTGGAGTACTGCCCCAACGACGAAGCTTTGCGGCAAATGCTCAACCGGCTGCTGCAACGCGCTCAGTGCAGCTGGGAGGAAATCGACAACGTGATGGTGGGAGTTAGCGGACAGCAGGCTAACGACCAAATATACGCAGGCATTTGCCCTGCGCTGTTTCCGGGTAAAAAATTGCTTCGCTACAAGCACCTGTTTGGGGAGTCATACACCGCGTCGGGGCTGGGAATATATGCAGCGGCCGTATGCCTTTCCCAGCAGCGTATCCCGGCGCACCTTTTTGTTGACCGCGAAAGCGGAGAGCAGCGCGGCGTAAAGCATATCTTGCTCTACAACCAGCTCGAAGGAAAAAATCATTCATTTATACTTTTATCGGCATGTGGAAAATAATTCTGCTATCGACTATACAGTGCCTGTTTTTTGCCGGAGGGCAAGTTTTTTTGAAGTTGGCGATGAATTCTTTCGATAAATTCAGCCTCAAGTGGGAATTTTTTCGGAATTTGTTTGCAAGCTGGTATATGATTTCTTCGGGGTTGTGCATGGTAGCGGGCACCTTTTTGTGGCTGTACATCATTAAGTATTTTGATTTTTCGGTGGCCTACCCGATCACAAGCATCAGCTACATTTTTGGGATGTTGGCGGCTATCTATATTTTTCACGAAACGGTGCCGGTAAGCCACTGGATTGGCGTTGTGCTGATAATGGCAGGCGTTACCATAATCGCAAGGTAGCGCAAAGCGCAGCCGCAGAAGTTAGGAGCTAAAAATTCAAGTTTACTCAACTACAAGCACGATGTAAATATGGCACAAATAAAAAACATTTTTTTAGCGGCGCTGATGCTGGCTTGCTGCGCTAATGCCGGTGCGCAGGACGAAGCTGCCGCAGCTCAGGAGGAGCAGCTATTGACGCTGCAGCAAATAGCGGCTGCCTCGGCGGGCATGAAAAGCTTGATTTGCGATTTTGAGCAGACAAAGGTAATGTCCATGCTAAACGATAAGCTGGTATCAACCGGAAAAATGTACTACCGCCGGGATGGCTGCCTGCGATGGGAGTACGCTCCGCCGGCGGAATACACCTTTATCCTGAACAACAAAAAAGCGCTGATGCTGGCGGGAGGTAAGCGCATAAGCGACGCAAAAATGAACCGCTTTTTTCAGGAGATGATCGGCGTTATGATGAACGGCATCAACGGTAGCGGGCTGACCGATAAAAATACCTTCGAGGTGTCATACCAAAGAAGTACGGAGCAATTTGAGGTTGTGCTGCTACCTGTCCGGCGGGAGGTGAAAAAAATGTTTGCCTCCATTACGCTAACATTTAACCTGAAAGATTATACCACCGACCGGATAGCGCTGAAGGAAAGCAACGGAGACGTTACCACCATTCGCCTGCTCGAAAAGCAGCTCAACGTAGAAATTGACGACGCAAAATTCAATACCAACTAAACCTAATTAATAACCCTTTTAATTTTTAGTATTATGAAAAGAACAGCAATCATTTTGGCAGCGCTACTTTTGGGAGTAGCGTATGCCGCGCAAGCGCAGGACAGCTCATCGCGCGACCTGCCGAAGCAGTATTCCTACAACCCCTTCCGGATTGACGTAGGGGTGGGGCTTTCATTTCCTGTTACCACTTTTGGTATAGGTATTCTGGGCAGCATTGAGCCGCAGTACAGCTTTGGGCCGTTTGCGGTAGGCGCTCGCGTGGAGTACCACATAGAAGGCAATGAAAACGAACAAGACGGCAGCATTACCAAGTACAACAACGCCATGCTGCTGACGGGCGACTATCGTTTTTCGTCCGGCACCTACCGCCCGTTTGTTGGCGCAGGGTTGGGCTCCTACCTGACGGCGGCAACTTTTTTGGCAGAAGATAGCTACAGCGGCAACGACAAATACCACGTGTTTGGGCAGAAGATAGGGGGAATGTTTCGCGCCGGATTCGACCTGCCGCACTTTAGATTTGCCCTACAGTGCAACATCACGGGAGGCGACACGTACCTGGGCAGAAAGGTGAACTTTAGCTACCTGTCGTTTGCTATTGCCGTTGGCATCGGAGGCGGCAGAATCAGGTAAGCTTCGCCATGCAGCTGATAAACGATTTTTATAGGGTAGAGACTGCAACGGGCGGCGATACGGAATTTGAGTACCGGATTGCGCTCAACAGGGAGCACTTTATTTACCGCGCCCACTTTCCGGGTAACCCCATTACGCCGGGCGTTTGCATCATTCAGCTTTGCAAGGAGCTGATGGAGCTCAGGGTGAAAAAACCGCTTTTCCTGAAAAAAATATTGAACGTGAAATTTCTGTCCGTCGTAGACCCAACGATTTTTGGGGCTATTCAGGTGGCGTTCTCTAAGGTTGCCATTTCGGAAAACGGGTGTGCGTTTTCGGCGGCAGTGCACAGCGGCGCAACGCAGCTCGCCAAGCTAAGCTTAGCAGCAACCATACTATGACGCCGCTACTCGAAAACGAAATGAAAAAGTTGGGGATGTGCGTGGTAATTCCCAGCTACAACAACGGGCAATTCCTTGCAAATGTGCTCGACGACGTTTTGCGCTACACCCCGTCGGTGATTGTAGTCAATGACGGCTCTACCGACCATACGGGCGAAGCGCTGGAGCGCTACAAGGCGCAGGTGGAGGTTGTGGCGTACCCGCAAAATCGGGGAAAGGGCTACGCGCTGGGGAAAGGCTTTGACCGGGCAGAGGCGTTAGGGTATACGTATGCCATCAGCATGGACGCCGACGGCCAGCACCTTGCCGACGATTTGCCGCTGTTTGTGGCGGCGGCAAAGGCGCACCCGGGCGCTATGATAGTTGGCAGCCGCAAGCTACGCCAAAAGAACATGCCGAAAAAAAATACCTTTGCCAATAAATTCTCAAATTTTTGGTTTGCGGTGCAAACAGGGGTGAGGCTGCCCGATACGCAAACCGGTTTCAGGCTCTACCCGCTTGCCGAAATGAAGGGGATACGGGCGCTCACCTCGCGCTACGAGGCCGAGCTGGAGCTGCTGGTGCGCTTGGCGTGGCGCAACGTGGCGCAAATTCCCGTGCCGATACGAGCGCACTACCCTCCCGCAGGGGAGCGGGTAAGCCACTTTAGGCCGGGTGTTGATTTTTTGCGCATCAGCATGTTAAATACGATTCTTGTTTTTGTCGCTATTGCTTACGGCTACCCTTCGAGGTGGCTGCGGAGGTTAAGCAGCTGAGGTTTGACCCTTGCCTTAATCCATAACTCATAACTCTAATTTATAAAATGGTTCGTTTCTTTATCGCTACGTATACGTATTTTTGTTCGCACAGGAATTTATTGTTCGGGGTGTTAGCGCTGCTAATGGCCGGAATGATTTTTTCGTTGTCGCGCATAAAGTATAGGGAGGATATTGCGGATTTTTTACCGGACAACAAGGAGAATAAACGTATCAATACCGTTTACCAGCACCTTGGAAGCGCGGGCAAGCTGATGGTCAACTTTACGATGAGGGACACCGCCCGGCGCAACACGGAGCGCATCACTGAGGCCATAGACGCTTTTGCGCTCCTGCTCAACGAGCGGGATAGCTTGCGCATCATCCCCGAAATCATTGCGCAGGTAGACGAGAGCCAAATGCTGGAGATGGTAGAGTTTGTTCAAAAAAATGCGCCTTACTTTCTCACGGAAGCCGACTACGCCCGCATGGATACGCTGCTGTCGGAAGATTTTATAGCGGCTCAGGTAAAGGAGGACAGACGCCTGCTAACGCTTCCGTCGGGAGGGCTGATGAGTCAGAGCATCGCGACAGACCCGCTGCACCTGTTCACGCCGCTACTGCTAAAGCTGAAAAATTTTCAGGCCGGCGATTTTGAGGAGCTCACCGACGGCTACATTTTTTTCGGCAACGGACGAAAAGGCATAGCGCTCGTTACGTCGCCCTACGGCGTGAGCGAAACGGAGAACAACGCTGCGCTTCTGCGCATGGTGAACGAAGTCATGCTGCGCGTTGAGGCGGAGTTTCCCGACGTAAAAATCACCTGCATAGGAGCGCCTGCCATTGCCGTAGCCAACGCCACGCAGGTAAAAAAAGACGGCGTGCTGTCCATATCCCTTTCGGTGGCGCTGATACTAATCCTGCTGATTTATTTTTTCCACAACGGGCGCAACATCGCCCTCGTCTTTGCCTCGGTTTTGTTTGGCTGGCTGTTTGCCTTGTCGCTGCTGGCTATTTTCAGGGACAGCATTTCGACTATTGCCATTGGCGTAAGCTCCGTGTTTGTGGGCATTGCCATCAACTACCCGCTGCACCTTATTGACCACCTCAAGCACCAGCACAGCACAAAGCAGGCGTTAAAGGAAATCATCCCACCCCTGCTGATTGGCAACATCACCACCGTGTGCGCTTTTCTGAGCCTCGTGTTCATCAACTCGGATGCCATGCGCGATTTGGGGTTGTTTGGCTCGCTGCTGCTGGTGGGGACAATGCTGTTTGTGCTGATTTGCCTGCCGCACATCGTAAAGCCGGACGCTGCAACGCTCCGCCCTAAGCGCTTACCGTTTGAGCGGCTTGCGACGTTTGCGCCCGAAACAAAAAGATGGATTGTGTGGCCGGTGATGCTCCTAACATGCCTGCTTTTATACCAAAGCCAATTCACAACGTTTGAATCGGACATGAACAAAATAAACTACATGACCGAACAGCAGCACGAGGATATGCGCGACCTGCTCCAGTCTGTGGAAAAGGGCGGAAAAGAAATTGTTTACTTTATCTCCGAAGGGCGGCAGCTAAACGATGCGCTGGCGGTGTACGAGCAAAATACAAGGCTGCTGGATACCCTGCACCGGCAAGGGTTGATTGAAAGCGTTGCAGGCGTCGGCGTGTTTCTTGCCTCCAAAGAGGAGCAGCAACGCCGGATTGTGCGCTGGAATAATTTTTGGGGCGCACGGCGGGAGAACGTGCTGCAGCGCGTAGAAAAAGCCGGCAGCAGCGAAGGGTTTAAGCGCGGCTCTTTTGAGCCGTTTTCGCAGCTGCTCCACGCAAATTTTGCCCCCCAACCCGACGATTACTTTGCGCCCATCGCCTCGCTGTTTGGCAACACCTACCTGATAAAGGACAAAAGCCAAAGCATGGTAGTCAACTTTCTCTACTGCGACAGGGAAAAATCTGCCGAGCTGGTGAAGGCGCTGGAGCAAGCCTCTGACGGTGCGTTTGCGTTCGACTCGCGCGGCGCCGGCCAGCGAATAATCGACTCGCTCTCCAACGACTTTACCTACGTGCTATACGTATGCGGCTTTATTGTATTCATCTTCCTTACGCTCTCCTTTGGGCGATTTGAGCTGAGCCTGCTGTCGTTCCTGCCGCTGGCGGTAAGCTGGGTGTGGATCTTGGGCATCATGCAGCTGGGCGATATGCGCTTCAACATCGTCAACATTATCCTTGCAACGTTCATTTTTGGGCAGGGCGACGACTATACCATCTTCATCACCGAAGGGCTGATGTACGAGTACGCCTACCGGCGCAAGGCGCTAACCTCGTATAAAAACAGCATTATTCTTTCGGCGCTTATCATGTTTGCCGGCATCGGCACGCTGATTTTTGCCAAGCATCCGGCCATGCGCTCGTTGGCGGAGGTTACGATTATCGGCATGTTTTCGGTGGTGGTGATGGCGTACGTTATTCCGCCGCTCATATTCCGGTGGTTGACCCGAACTAAAAAAGGTTTTCGCAAAGTACCCATAACGATTAAGTGGCTTGCCGCCTCCATATACGTAGGCGTCGTGTTTTTGTCGGGCTGCCTTGCCCTCACGCTTGCAGGCTTTATACTTTTTCGCCTTGGGAAAAAAAGCGAGCGCCGCAAAATTCGCTACCACTCCTTTCTGCGCCGCACGGCAGGCTTTGTTATAAGGCATGTCCCCGGCGTGAAGTTTACCTGCGAAAATTTATCCGGCGAAACGTTCGAGAAGCCGGCGGTTATCATCAGCAACCACCAATCGCACTTAGACCTGATGTGCCTGATGATGCTCACGCCCCGCCTGATTATCCTGACCAACGACTGGGTGTGGAGCAATCCGTTTTACGGGCGGCTCATCAAGTACGCCGATTTTTATCCCGTCTCCAACGGGATAGAGCAAAGCGTAGCGCCGCTCACGGAGCTGGTGCGCAGCGGCTACTCTGTGGCCGTATTCCCCGAAGGCACGCGCTCGGAGGATTGCTCCATGCTGCGGTTTCATCGCGGGGCGTTCTACTTGGCCGAAACGCTAAAGCTCGATATTGTGCCTGTTTTAATGCACGGCGCGGGGCACGTGCTGCAAAAAAATGATTTGGTGCTGCGCAGCGGCGCCATCACCGTGCAGGTGCATCCGCGCATTGCGCCCGGCGATGCGCGCTACGGCGAAGGCTACGCAGCGCGGGCAAAGAAGATAAGGCAATACTACCTCAAAACGTTTGAGGCGCTAGCGCAGCGGATAGAAACGGCGGCCTACTTCGGAAGCTTTGTCCTGCGCAGCTACCTCTACAAGGGAGCATCGGTGGAGCGTAGCGTGCGCAGGGAGCTGAAGGTAACCGGCTGCTACGCGCAGTGGATTGACGCGCACACGGGAGCAGGCGCAACGCTGGTGGTGAACAACGGAAACGGAGTGTTTGCCTTTCTCTTTGCGCTGGTGCATCGGCATGTCCGGGTTGTAGCGGTGGATGGCGACGACGACAAGGTTGCGCTCGCGCGAGGATGCACCGGTATTCCCTGCAACCTGACGATTGTCGGAGAAGCAGAGCTACCCGCTGATATGAGCTTTGAAGCTGTTTACCTGCTAAATCCCGACGAGGCGCAACGGGAAAAATATCGCAGCTATAACGCACAAATCATAGAGGTGAATGGATAAACACGTAGTAATAGTAGGCAGCGGCTTGGGCGGATTGACCTGTGGCTATATTCTGGCAAAAAACGGATACCGCGTCAGCATTCTGGAGAAAAACGCCCAGCTGGGCGGATGCCTGCAAAATTTTGTGCGGCACGGCGTGAAGTTTGAAACAGGAATGCACTACATCGGGAGCATGGAGAAAGGGCAAACGCTACATAAATTTTTCACCTACCTCGCGCTGCTTCCCGACGTCAAAATACGCTCGCTGGACAAGGCTGCATACGACGTCATCTCCATTGCAGGCGAGCGCTTTGCCTTTGCCAACGGCGCGGACAATTTCGTAGCGTCGCTGGCGCAGCGCTTTCCCGACGAGCGGCGCAGCTTGCAGCGCTACATGCAAACCATCAAGCAGGTTGCCGACGAATCCCCGCTGCACTCGCTTCGGCGCATCGACAACATAGCCTTGCTCAACCTTGACTACATAAAGCGTAGCGCAAGCGAATTTATAGAATCCACAACCTCCAACACGCTGCTACGGCAGGTGCTGGCGGGCAACCTGCCCCTGTACGCCGGCGTAAAGCGTAAAACACCGCTGTACATCCACGCGCTGGTGAACAATTTCTACAACGAGAGCACCTACCGCATTGCGGGAGGAAGCGACGTCATAGCCAAGTCGCTGGTGCGCTCCATCCGGGCAATGGGCGGAAGCGTGCGCCCCCTTGCGCAGGTTGTCGGCATAGCGTGCGACGATAGCAAGGCCGTCAGCGTTACGCTCAAGAGCGGCGAAGAGGTGAGCGGCGATTACTTTATCTCCAACATACACCCTATGCGGACTGTTGAGCTGCTGGATACGCACCTCATCCGCAAATCGTACCGCCAGCGCATAGCCTGCCTGCAAAATACCGTGTCCAACTTTACGGTGTATATCCACTTCAAAAAAAATACAACCCCCTACCTCAACTCCAACCTGTACCACTACAACGAGCCTAACGTGTGGGAGGGCGGCGGCTACGACAAAAATAAATGGCCCGGCAGCTTCCTCTACATGCACCTTTGCTCCTCCATTGACCAGCAGCACGCCGACGCCGCCATTCTGATGACCTACATGAATTTTGACGAAGTGGCGCAGTGGGAGGGTACCGGCATAGGGCGGCGGGGCGAGGATTACGAAGCGTTTAAGGTGCAAAAAGCCGAGCGCATGCTTGACGAGCTGGAAAAGCAAATGCCCGGCACGCGGACAAATATTGAGCGCTACTATACCTCAACGCCCCTAACCTACCGAGATTACACCGGAACAGAAAAAGGGTCGATGTACGGAATACTGCGCGATTGCAGCGAGCCTGCACAAACGGTTGTTTCGCAGCGAACAAGAATACCAAACCTGCTGCAAACGGGGCAAAATATAAACTCGCACGGAATACTTGGCGTTATCATCGGCGCAGTTATTACGTCGGGAGAGCTGTTGGGAATAAACGCCATCTTAAAACAAATAGTAAACGATAACCAGTAGCATGGAGCACAACCAATCAATAGCCATTATCGGCGGCGGCGTAGGCGGATTGTTTTGCGGCGCAATTTTGAGCAAAGAAGGCTACCGCGTGAGCATTTTTGAGCAGCACTACAAAATAGGCGGAGGGCTGCACCAGTTCCGGCGCGACGGCGTAACCTTTGAAACGGGAATGCACGTGGTGGGCGCGTTTCAGCAGGGAGGCGCGCTGAGGAGGATATGCTCGTACCTGGGCATTATGGACCAGCTCGAAATACTGCCGGAGGATGACAGCTGCTACGAGCTGTTTCATATAGGCTGCGACCAAAAAAAGTACCCTATGCCCAAAGGCGCCAAGCGCTTTGCAGAAGCGTTGTGCGCCGAATTTCCGGAGGAAAAAGAAAATATAGCGCGCTACATGCAGGAGTTGTACAAAATTTGCGATGAGGTAAAGCTGTATAGCTTAGAAAACACAGAAGTTGTAGAAGCTTCAACCATGCCTTTTATGGGAAACTCCGAAAATTTTCTGAAAAGCGTAGGAGGCTTTATCAACTCTTTTACCAAAAACGAGCGGCTACGGGCGGTACTGGCTTTCGGCAACCCGCTTTACGCGGGCGAGCAGCACAAAACGCCCGCCTACATTCATGCGTTCATCAGCAAATTTTGCATTGAGGGGGCAAGCCGTTTTGTTGGCGGAAGCCAGCAGCTGGCCGACGCTTTGTCGCGGGTAATTACCGATGCGGGAGGAATAGTCGCCGCCGCTAACGGCGTGCGGCGTATCGAAATCGAGGGAAAAAGCATTGACCATATCGTAACCGCAGACGGAGCAAAGCGCCGGGCAGACTGGTACATTTCTTCCATTCATCCATCTTCGCTCTTCAGGCTGCTCGACGCCTCAAAGCTTCAACGCTCGTACCGGGAAAGAATAGACTCCATCCCAAATACGTACTCGGCTTTCATGCTATACCTTGTATTCAAGCCCGGCACGTTTCCATTTTTCAACTACACCTACTACTACCAAGACGACTACAGCATGACGTGGGAGCACGACGTATATACCGCCGACACGTGGCCCAAAGGGCTGATGTGCGCCACGCCGCCGGCAACAGCGCACGATGTTTTTGCCGAAAAAATGATAGTAAGCTGCATCATGAATTTTGAAACCGTAAGGCAGTGGGAACATACCACCACTGGGAAGCGCGGAGCAGCCTACCTCGCCTTTAAGCAGCGCTGCGAGCAGCAGGCGCTCTGCAAGCTGGAGCAAATTTTTCCCCACATACGGACGTGCATCAAAAGCACGTACTGCGCTACGCCGCTTACCATCCGCGACTACTACAACCAAAAGGAAGGCGCTATGTACGGCGTGAAGAACGACTGCAACAACATGGCGCTCTCCCACATTTCTGTGCGCACCAAGCTGAAAAACCTGCTGCTGACAGGACAGAACATCAACCTGCACGGGATTTTGGGAGTGCCGCTTACAGCAATCCACACCTGCGCCGAGCTGGTAGGAATGGAGTATTTGCTAAACAAAATAAACAAGTATAAGGACATTTAGTAAATGAAAGACGTAAACATTTTGGAGCTGATACCTCAACGGCCCCCCTTCGTAATGGTTGACCGGCTGCTGCACCACAGCGCGGCGATTACCGTAGGCTGCCTAAAAATCACGCCGGACAACATTTTTGTGGAAGATGGCATGTTGACTGAGGCCGGCCTCATTGAAAGCGTCGCCCAGACTTGCGCTGCAAGAATGGGATACATTAACCTCATGCAGCAGGCGTATTCGGGAGGGAGCGAAAAGCCAAAGCTGGGATTTATTGGGGCAATTAAAAATTTTGCTATCGAAAAATGCCCGCGCGTAAACGACGAAATAACCATAGCCATAGAAGTCGTGAGCGAAGTATTTTCCATCTTGCTAATACAAGCCCGCGTAAACAGAAAAGGCGTGCCGCTGGCTTCGGGCGAAATGAAAATTTCCCTTACCGACATAGATAGCCAGTAACCTTGAAAGCTGCTTTTACAAACGCAGAGGCTACTTATTTTTGGCGAGGAAGCGCCCGTTTTTCTTGTGAATTTTGTTAATTAACCGTTTGTTGATTTATACCAAAATTTTGTACCTGTATGAAAGTTGAAGAAGTACCCCAAGACAGCCGTTTTCTCGACGACACCAACCTTCGCGATATTTACTACGCGCTGGACGCCGACGGAAATTATTGTCAGGTAGCGAGCGTTGGCTGGGAGCCAAAGAATGATGCGCTTTCCCTGACGTGGGAAAATATTTTGGAGGACGCAGAAGTTCTCCGGAAGGAAGTGCTGGCAGGCGAAAAAAGCCCGCTTGCTTACTACATGAAAATACGCTTGTTTGATGTAGGCATATTAGCGTCGTACTCCGGTATTCCGAAAAGGAGCATCAAAAAGCATTTGCGTCCGGAAATATTTAAGCAGCTGGATGACGACACCCTGAAAAAATATGCCGACACGCTGAATATTACGGTGGAAGAATTGAAAAAAGTTTGAGCAATGACAATAAATTTTGAACACAAGCCCGCGGCGCACTGCGAAAGCGGCGTAACATCCAACCTGCTGCGCTTTTACGGCGTAAATATAAGCGAGCCAATGGCGCTGGGGTTAGGCGCCGGCCTGTTTTTTTCCTACATGCCCTTCATTACTTTGCACGGCATGCCAACGGTTTCTTTCAGACCCCTGCCGGGACAAATCTTTGCCCGCGTAGCGAAGCGGCTGCACTTCAAAATCCGTACGCGCCATTTTCTGAACGAAGATAAGGCTATGGGGGCGCTGGATAAGCTGCTGCTGCGCGGAACGCCGGTAGGCGTTGTTGTAGGAGTTTTTTACCTCCCGTATTTTCCAAAAGAGTACCGCTTTCACTTCAACGCACATAACCTTTGCGTTATTGGTAAGGAGGAGGATATTTACACGGTGAGCGACCCGATTTCGCTGGACATAAACCGGCTCAGCTACGATGAGCTCAAGCGGGTGCGCTTTGCCAAGGGCACGTTTCCGCCTTTAGGAAAAATGTACTGGGTAAAACGGGCTGCTACTTCACCGCCCAGCTTAAAAGCCGGCATTATACGTAGCGTTAAGCTCTGCTGTAAGCAGATGCTCGACATCCCCGTCCCCTACTTCGGCGTAAAAGGTATTGTGCTGATGGCTAAAAAAATGCGCCGGTGGGAGAAAACGTTAGGGAGAAGAAAAGCCGCGCTACACCTTGCGCAAATAATACGAATGTTGGAGGAAATCGGCACGGGAGGGGCAGGCTTCCGCTACATGTACGCCGCCTTCCTGCAGGAAGCGGCGGCGGTGTTGGGTAAGCCGGAGTGTAAAGATTTCGCGGCGCAAATGGTGAAAATAGGAGACCGCTGGCGCGATTTTGCCCACGAAGCTGCGCGAAAATTCAAAAAACGCGGCGACGACGTTTGCTCCTACGATCAGCTGGCGGATAAGCTGGTGGCGATTGCTAATGAAGAAAAACGTTTTTTCACCTCTTTACGCAAGCTTATTCGGAAAATCTAATTCTCAATATTTTTAGCATTGATAGTTACAGGCCAAAGTAACGTAACGTAACGTAACATAACGCTCAACAACAACGCAAAATATCAACATGCACTTAAAGTTGATTTATCCCAAGTGGGAAAAATTGAAAGGTCAGACAACGTTTAACCTCCCGCCACACGGCCCGGTTGCCTTTGCCGCAACATTGCCAGAATACGTAACCATTTCGTTCACAGATGAAAATGTAGAGGCGGTGGATTTTGACGACGACTGCGATTTGGTCGCCATTTCCATGATGCTCAGCACGCAGGTAAAACGAGGGTGGGCTATTGCTGAGGAGTTCCGGAAGCGGGGAAAAAAAGTGCTGTTTGGAGGCATTGCCACCATGCTACACGCTGAGGAAACCCTCAACCATGCCGACGCGGTGTTTCTGGGCGAAGCTGAAGGGCGCATGGAGCAGGTAATCAACGACTGGCGCAAAGGATCGCTCAAGAAGGTGTACAACTACATGACCCAGCAACCCTCCATCGACTTGGTAGGGCCGGCGAGAAGAGACTTGTACAAGCGAGAACTCTACAACCATAAGGGTGTGCAAATGGTAGACCTATTCCACGCCTCACGCGGATGCCGCTTCAGCTGCTACCCCTGCGCTGTCGCCTACCTGGGCGGGAGAGCATTTCGTCCACGCCCGCTGGATAAGGTAATTGAGGAAATGGCAACCATCGACAACAACCGGCTTTTCATCGTGGATAACTCGCTGGCGCAAGACAAAAAGTGGGAAATCGAGCTGTTCAAAGAGCTGATACCGTTCAAGAAAAAATGGATAAGCCACACCATCGAGGACGACCCGGCTGTGCTCGACCTTGCTGCGCAGGCCGGAGCTTGGTACGTATATCAGGCGGTTTACGATACATCCGACTACATCAAGGAGCGCATAAAGCGCTACCACGACTACGGCATTGGCGTGGAGGGAACTATTTTGCTGGGGCTGGACAACCAGACGGAGGATGATGTAAAGCGGCTGATAGATTTTTTGCTGGAGATAGACTTGGATTTGGCGGAGTTTACGGTGATGACGCCATTCCCACACACCAAGGGTTACGACGATTTGCTACGGCAGGGGCGTATTTTCGACTTCGACTGGAACCACTACAACGCCGGGCAGGTAGTGTTTCACCCAAAGCAAATGACGGCAGAACGCCTGCAGGAGCTCTACGACTACGCCTGGGAAACATTCTACAGGCAAGAATCGCAAGAGGCGCGAATGTTCCGCCTCTTCTGCAACGTTGCTATCCGCGAAATGAACGAAGGGACTTACCGCCCAAGAAATCGAGAGCTGGCAAACAAATCGTTCGGAAAAGAAATTAAAAATAAGCCGCTAACGCGCTAATAAGCTCATTCGCGCATTAGCGGCAAAAAAAATAAACCATGAAAGTTGACGCAAAATACTACGATGAAATTTTCGATTTTCGAGGGCAGTGGGATCTTCCGTCGAAATGCGGCGTGAGAATTATCCGCAAAAACGGAAAAGTATTTGTTATCGTGACGGAGCTCTACCAGGACAATCCCGGAACATCGGTAACATACGCCGGAAGCTCATTAGCCCGGCAGATTTGCGAAGCCAAAGGGTTCAACCTTTCGGAAATTGTATACTTGGAGTGTACGCCCGATACCAACTCAAAGCTCTCGTTTTACGAGGAGCAGTACTTTGAGGTTACGTTTGCCGATGCGTCGCCGGCAAGCTACCGGCTGCTCTCAAATGACGAGGTGAAAGAGCTATTTTTGTGATTTGTAACGCCTAATAAATTATCAGCGCCATGATTGAGTACAAACCGCAGGAGGAAATAACCCGATTTCAGGAAGAAAAAATGCAGGTAGCCTTGCAATACCTGAGCCTCCGATCGCCGTTTTACCGGCGCATGTTCCGGCAGCACGCCGTAAGCGTTGACAAAATCAAGCGCATGGAGGATTTACGCCAAATACCGCTTACCGACAAAAAAGACTTGCAGCTCCACAACAGCGATTTTCTTTGCGTGCCCCCCGAAAAGATTATCGACTACATCACCACATCGGGCACGCTGGGCGACCCCGTAACCTTTGCCATGACCGACAAAGACCTTGATAGGTTAGCATACAACGAAAAAATATCCTTCTTGTGCACCGGCGCACAGCCCGGCGACGTGGTGCAGCTCATGACCACCCTCGACAGGCGGTTTATGGCAGGGCTGGCTTACTTCTTGGGGCTACGCGCCCTTGGCGCCGGCGTTGTCCGCGTGGGCAACGGTATTCCGGAGCTTCAGTGGGATACCATTCGCCGCATCAGGCCAAACACCATCGTATGCGTCCCATCCTTTATCCTGCACATCATCAAGTACGCCGAGGATAACGGCATTGACTACCGGAGCTCAAGCGTAAAAAAAATTGTTTGCATTGGCGAAAACCTTCGGGAGCAGGATTTTTCGCTCAACCTGCTGGGGCAGCGCATCCGGGAAAAGTGGGATGTGGCGCTGTTCTCCACCTACGCCTCTACCGAAATGGCCACTACCTTTGCCGAGTGCGAGCACGGCTGCGGCGGGCATCACCACCCAGAGCTGATTATTTGTGAGCTGCTGGACGAAAACGGTGCGCCGGTGGAGGAGGGGAGGGTGGGTGAGCTGGTGGTTACCACGCTGGGCGTAGAGGGAATGCCCCTGCTGCGCTTCAAAACGGGCGATTTGGTGAGCATGCACGCAGCGCCCTGCCGATGCGGGAGAACATCCATGCGGCTTAGCCCGGTGGTGGGGCGCGCCAACCACCTCATCAAGCTAAAGGGCACCACGCTCTACCCGCCCGCCCTGTTCGACGTGCTCGACAACACGCCATACGTAGAGTGCTACGTGGTGGAGGTAGGCAGCAACGACAGCGGCAACGACAGCGTACTCGTGCGCGTTGGGCTGCGCGCGTGCGCCGTGAACGACATTGTAAAGGATTTGAAGGACCGCTTTCGCGCCAAAATCCGCGTAGCGCCGGAGGTGGAGGTTTGCCCGTCAGAAGCCATACGAAAAATCATTTTTCCGGAAATGAGCCGCAAGCCCGTGAAGTTTATAGACAAGCGAGGGAAAAACTAATCTGCTAATCTCTTACGTAGCGAGCTATCAGGAGCAGAACAAAAAATAATTTTCTACATTTGTTTCCATAAAGTACAGTATGACCAACTCACAATTTGACGACCTGCGTCCTTACTACGACGAGGAGATAGCATCGGCAATGCGCCGCATTACGGAGAGCGAACATTTTGCAACGCTCGCCTCTTACGTTTACCCCAACAAGGACGTGGAGGAGGTGAAGCGCATAATCAAAAGCTACACAACCATCGACGAGTTCCAGCATCAGGTAATGACAACGGTCAACGAACAGGTCATTGCCCGCAGCATCAGCCGGTTTACGTACGAAGGCATAGACAAATTGGATAAGGATGCCTGCTACCTTTTTGTTTCCAACCATCGCGATATTATGCTGGACTCTTCGCTCCTGCAGCAAGCCCTCCACTACTCCGGTTACCCTACAACCGAAATAACCTTTGGCAGCAACCTGATGAGCTCTCAGCTGATTATTGATATTGGGAAGTCCAACAAAATGTTTAAGGTCGTTCGCGGAGGCAGCGCCAAAGATTTTTATACAAACTCGCTACACCTCTCCGAATATATCCGCTATGCGCTCACCCAAAAGCAACAGTCCGTGTGGATTGCGCAGCGCAACGGGCGCACCAAAGACGGCATAGACGCCACCGATCAGGCTATCATCAAAATGTTTTACATGAGCCACCCCGAAAATCCGGTCAGGGCGCTGGCAGAGCTGAGCATTGTCCCCGTTGCCATCTCCTACCAGTGGGAGCCGTGCGATATGCTAAAGGCGATGGAACTATACCAGCTGCGCCGCACGGGAGCGTACGCCAAGAAGCCCGGAGAAGACCTGAACAGCATCCTCACAGGCATTAACCAGCCCAAGGGCGAAGTGCATATTTCCGTTTGCAGCCCTTTGTCCGAAGCGGATTTAGCTCCCCTATCGGGCTTACCCAACAACAAATTCAACAAGCAGGTTGCCGCCTTAATCGACAATCGAGCACGCAGAAGCTACAAGCTGTCCTGCAACAGCTACATTGCCCACGATATTCGCTCGCAAAGCAGCCGTCATGCAGCCCGCTACACGCAGGAAGAAAAGGACGAATTTACCCGCCGCTACAGCAAGGCGATTGCCGCCGACGTAGAGGACAAGCAAATGCTTAGCGATATTTTTCTGGGAATATACGCCAACCCTGTCGACTCCAAGCAGCTGGCATCGGAAAGAGAGAGAGGCGGAGGCGAAAAAAGGAGCGCAAGATGTATAGCTGAGCGCATGGCTGCATCAAAAGATTTCCTTTAAATCAATTTCGATACCGGCAAAAATGGATACCGGAATTTTTCCCGTTTCGTACAGCGTTCCCTTGTCGTACTTGCCATCGGGTTGCAGCAGAAAAACCTGCACCGCCTCCGACGGAAAAACTACCCAGTACTCGCGCACGCCTGCGGCTTCGTAAAGGTTGAACTTTTCGGTAAGGTCATACCTTGCGGTTGCGGGCGACTGTATTTCGGCGATAAAGTCGGGAGCGCCAAGGCAGCCTCTTTCGTCCAACTTGGATAAGTCGCACACGATGCAAATATCGGGCTGAACAACGGTGCTAATCCTATTGTTTTCCTTTTCGCCGTTTTGTGGCAAGCGCACATCAAAAGGCGCTGAAAAAACTTCACATTTGCCTTTGCACCGCTCAATAGCGTTAAATATTCTTACAATCAGCCTCGTATTGACTCGCTGGTGTTGCACTTTGGGGGCGGGCGACATCATCCGGATAAAGCCATTCACCAATTCGCGCCGCTTGTCGTCCAGCCACGTCAGGTAGTCGGCGTATGTGTAGCGTTTGTTGAGGTCTAAGGTAAGCTCCATAGTTACGATAATTAAATTGTTCTACTGCAAAGATAGCATAAAAAGCCCACTTTACACACAAACGGATAAAAATTGGTGGGTACTTCAACTTTTGGCGTCTTTATCAAGATTTTTTCACGAGAACATAACAAAAAAAGGAATAAT
>JAIRMD010000231.1 GCA_031258915.1 Prevotellaceae bacterium | reverse complement strand
CCGTTGAACTTGGTGGCCTGCCGGCGCTTCCAAACGTCGTTGAGCGCAACCTGCTTGCCTGACGTTGTTTTGACTTTAAGCGCTTTGGGCACTACGTTGTAGCCGCACCGCACGCCCGTAAACCCTGCCGTCTTGGAGAAGCTCCGGAACTCTACGGCCACCTCCTTTGCGCCTTCTATTTCGTATATGCTGTGCGGCACGTCGCTCTCGTGGATGAATGCTTCGTAGGCAGCGTCAAATAGAATAAGAGCGTTGTTTTGCAGGGCGTAGTCCACCCATTTTTTCAGCTCTGCCTTGGAGAGGGTTGTGCCCGTTGGGTTGTTGGGGTAGCACAGGTAGACAACGTCCACCCTCTTTTCCGGCAGTGCCGGCGTAAAGCTGTTTTGAGCCGTGCACGGCAGGTACTGAATGCGGCTCCACGCATCGCCCTGCAGGTCGCCCGAGCGTCCGCCCATGACGTTGGTGTCCACATACACGGGGTAAACGGGGTCGGTAACGGCCACGAGGTTGTCGGCGCTCAGTATGTCCCCAAAGTTTCCGGTATCGCTCTTGGCGCCGTCGCTCACAAAGATTTCATCTTGCGTAATGTCAATCCCGTGCGCGGCAAAATCATTCTTTACGATGGTGTCCAGCAAAAACGGGTACCCCCTGTCGGGCGCGTAGCCCCTCATTGTTTCCTCTGAGGCCATTTCTGCGGTTGCCTTCTGCATTGCCGCTACCACCGCCGGCGCCAGCGGGCGGGTAACGTCGCCTATGCCTAAGCTGATGACGTTGGCGCTTGGGTGGTTTGCCTTGTAGGCGGCAACTCTTGCTGCAATTTCGGCAAACAGGTAGCTGCCGGGCAGCTTCAAAAAATTTTCGTTTACAAATGCCATTTCTTTTTTTTAGTTTTTGAGTGTTTGATGATAGCTGTGTAGAAACCTTTTCAACGGTTGCTCAGGCTAAGGTCAACGAATCAAAAATGCGCGGCTACCTTTGCGCTTGTATTTTTGTGCTTGTATTTTTTTGATGGCGCAAAGGTAGGCATGCGTATGCATGATGGTATCGCTTCGCAGGGCAGTTTTATGTTGTTTTTTTTTAGATGTAGAAAAATGTAGGCAAAACCGCGAATTTTGCTTACAGTATGAAGTTAATAATTCCGGAAAAGATGAAAATCGCAATGGCAACCAAAATTTAATGCACCGCTACTTTTCCATTCGCGAAAACATGCTTTCCATTCACGAAAGTGTGCGCAATTTTGTGCGAAAAAAGCTGCCCTGCAAAAGCGCTCCAGCCGCACTTGTGGAGCGTATTTTCGTTTGCCGCCCGCCAGGGAGCGCAAGGCTCAACCAGCACGAGGTCGGCGGCGTAGCCCGTGCGAATGAAGCCCCGTTTGGGGATGCCGAAAATCCTTGCCGGAGCGTGGCACATCCTCTCCACCACCGTTTCGACGGAAAACGCTCCCTGCCGCGCCAGCTCCAGCATGGCCACCAGCGAGTGCTGTATGAGCGGCATGCCCGACGGGGCGTTGAGGTAGCTGCTTTGCTTTTCGTCCGGCGTATGCGGCGCGTGGTCGGTGGCAATGGAGGCAATGTCCCCCGAAGCTACGGCGCGGCGCAGCGCAGCGCGGTCGGCTGCCGATTTGATGGCCGGGTTGCATTTCATAAAAGCGCCTTTGGCGGCGTAGTCGTCGTCGCAAAACCAGAGGTAGTGCGGGCACGTTTCGGCGGTTATTTTTGCCTCGCTCCGGTCGAGCAGCTGCAGCTCGCGGGCGGTGGAGAGGTGCGCCACGTGCAGCTGCGCGCCGTACTTTCGCGCCAGCGCCACCGCCTTTTCGGTGGAGGCGTAGCAGGCCTCGGCGCTGCGTATCTGCGGGTGCAGCGCAAAGGGAATGCGCTCGCCGTACAGGGTTTTGCAGCGCTCCGTGTTCTGCCGGATGATGTCTTCGCTTTCGCAGTGGGCAACAATGGGTAGCGGGCACTCCGCAAAAAGCCGGCTGAGCAGCTTGTCGTCGCTCAGCAGCATGTTGCCGGTGCTGGAGCCCATGTAGAGCTTCACGGCAAGCGCATCTTTTTTGCTTAGCTTGGCTATGAGGTCAATGTTGTCGGCGGTAGCGCCAATGTAGCAGTAGTAGTTGGTCAGGGAACTTTGTGCGGCGATGGCGTTTTTTTCTTGCAGCGCAGCTATGCTGATGGTTGGCGGCTGCGTGTTGGGCATATCGGCTACCGACGTAACGCCGCCGGCAACGGCAGCGCGGCTTTCGCTACGCCACGTGCCCTTGTGCGGAAACCCCGGGTCGCGAAAGTGAACGTGGGTATCAACCACGCCCGGCAGCAGCAGGCACCCCGTAGCGTCAACCACCTCTGCGCCGCCGCCGACCTCCGGCGGTAGCGGCGGCAAACAGGCGGCGTACACGCCCCGTATGATACCCTGCTCAATGAGCACGCTACCCTCAAACGAGCAGCCCTCGTTGATAATGCACGCCGAGTGGATTATGGTGGATTTCAAATCTCTCTGATTTTGGTGGTGCTGTAAAGAGCAGGCTGTTTTCGCCGTTTGCTCGCTACTTCCGGCAAGGATGGTTCACTTTTGCGTTACTTCCGCCGCCTTACTTTGCGGAACTTGAGCTTAATCACCCCCAACAGCGCCTCGCGGAAGATGCCGCCGCTCATTTTGGTGCTACCCAGCTTTCTGTCCACAAAAATAATGGGGACTTCCACAAGGTTGAACCCTAACTTTATGGCGGTGTACTTCATTTCTATCTGAAATCCATACCCTTTCATGCGGACACGGTCAAAGTCGATAGCGTCGAGCACGCGGCGCGTGTAGCACTTGAAGCCGGCCGTCATGTCGCGCACCTTTAAGTTTAGCATTTTGCGCACGTAGGCCGAGCCGTAGTACGATATCATTACGCGCTTCATTGGCCAGTTGACCACGTTGACGCCGGTGATGTAGCGCGACCCGACGGCAACGTCGGCGCCTTCGTCGCACGTGGCCGAAAGGGTGATCAGGTCGTTGGGGTTGTGCGAAAAGTCGGCATCCATTTCGCACACCTGCTCGTAGCCGTGCGCCAGCCCCCACCGGAAGCCGGCGATGTACGCCGTGCCCAAGCCCTGCTTGCCGGCGCGCTCCATAAGGTGGAGCCGGCCGCCAAATTCTGCCTGCAGCTGCTTCACTATTGCCGCCGTGCCGTCTGGCGACCCGTCGTCGATAATCAGCATATCGAAGCGCGTGGCCAGCGAAAAAACGGCGCGAATAATGGCCTCTACATTTTCCTTTTCGTTGTAGGTTGGGATTACTACTAATTTTGTTGACATAGCTGCTGCATTGTTGCTACCTGTGGGGTAATTTTTTTGGCAAACTTACATGAAAATCGCGAAACGTACAAGCATGCTCAGCGAAAAAATTGCCGAAGAGGGGGGCGGGCAGGCGCTATTTCTTCCACTCTCCCACCTCGAGGTTGCTCATGCTGCCGTTTTTCACTTCGAGGCGCACGGCGGTGCGCACGGCGTGCAGGCCGTACTTTCCGGCTGCGCCCGGGTTGATGTGCAGGCAATTCAGCTTTTTGTCGAACATTACCTTGAGGATGTGCGAATGCCCGCAGATGAAGAGCTGAGGCGGGGTGCTTCGCAGCTCTCGGGCGATTGCCGCGTCGTACCTGCCCGGGTAGCCGCCAATGTGGGTCATGAGCACCTCCACGCCCTCGCAGGTGAAGCGCTGGCGGAGGGGGTAGGCGCGGCGCACCTCCTCGCCGTCGATGTTGCCGTATACGGCGCGGAGGGGCTTGAACGCGGCAATGGCATCGGCAACGCTGGCGCTGCCCACGTCGCCCGCGTGCCACACCTCGTCAAC
>JAIRMD010000099.1 GCA_031258915.1 Prevotellaceae bacterium | reverse complement strand
GCATTCGGGCGCTCAAAGTTGACGTAAGCCATTTGCTGGTATTCGGTTTTGCCAAACTCCTGAATGAGCCAAGTTTTGCCAACTTGCCTCGCGCCAAGAAATATGAGTGGCTTCCTCTTCCTCGATAATTTCCACTTTTTCAGATCGTTAATCTTTGTACGATGCATTTTTCTCTCAATATTTTACGCGCATAGCTACACTTTTCTCTCAATATTTTACGCGCATAGCTACACTTTTCTCTCATAAATCGCTGCAAAGATACGCTTTTTTCTCAACTAATAAGCTGATATCGGGATAGGAAATTCATAATTATGTTGATATTCATTCTGTTTTATAGATGAACGAAGGTTTTTACTTTATTGATAGTAAACTCCTTCTCCACAGAGGTCGCTTTGCGCTTCGCCATTTTGTAAAAGCGGAGCAATGTTGTACTTTTGCAGAAAACTAATAGCTACGAAACATGGATATTTTCGCTCAACTTTTGGTTGCCTCGCTGGCATCGGGGTTAACGCTGTTTGGGGCGGTGTACATGGTGCTGCGCAAAATGCTGGCCGCCGAGAGCTACCGGCGCAACGCGCGGCTGCTGGCCGCCGCCGGGGAGATCACCCTGCCGCTGCGCCTGCAGGCGTACGAGCGCCTGCTGATGCTGCTGGAGCGCATTTCGCTCGAGGCGCTGGTGCTGCGCCTGCGCCGGCCCGATGCCACCAACGCCGAGCTGCACGGCGAGCTGATTGCTGCGGTGCGCTCAGAGTTTGAGCACAACCTCTCGCAGCAGATATACGTCTCGACAGAGCTGTGGAGCGCGATTGCCATGGCAAAAAACAGCGTGCTCGCACGCATCAACGCGTGCGCCGCGCAGCTCTCGCCGGGCGATGCCTCCATACAGCTGGCGCAAATGCTGCTGGAGTGGCACGTAAACAACGAGCTGCCCACCGCCAACGCCATACTGCAGCTCAAAAAAGAGGTGGCGCGAATGTTCTAAGCTGCACCCTGCGTTAGCGTGTTGCGCTCCGCAGGGGAAGCCCCAGCGCCACGATGCAGATTCCTCCCTGCGGACGGAGTGGCGGCGCGGTGGGTGCAAAGAGAGAAGTGGCTGCCCGCGAGCGGGTAGCCACTTCTCTTTGCATGCAGCTTGCCGCAAAAGATTAATTCCAGCTGGGGTTTTGCGGGGTCAAGGATGGATTCGACTGCATCTCGGTCAGCGGGAGGGGCCACAGCAGCGCCCACTCCGGGATAGCGCCCACTTTGGTCTGACCCTCAGGCTTGTTTTGGATGGTGGCCGATGCAAGCGGTGTCCACTTGAGCGTGCCCGAGTTTTTGCCGTCTGCTTCGGGGTACAGGCGCGTGCGGCGGATGTCATCCCACACCTTGAACTCCAGCGGAAACTCGTGCAGGCGCTCGGTCAAAATAATTTTCACCAAGTCATCGCCGGTAGCCGTTGCTTCATCTGCCACGCCTGCACGCTTGCGCACCTGATTGAGGTAGCCGCGGGCCTTACTGTCGTCGCCTGTGCGGGCATAGCCTTCGGCGGCAATCAGCAGCACTTCGGAGTACCGGAATGTGGGCATGTTGTTGTCGCCGTCGTGTCCGGCGATTAAGGCCGCTTCATCAAACCATGCCCAGTTTCCAACGGTGTTTAGCGTAAAATCGTTGTACTCCTTGAAGAAGAACTGCTTTTCGTGGCCGCGAATATCAGCCGGATCGTAGCTCTCCAGCAGCATATCGCAGGGCAGGTAGGCGTTGTATAGAACATCCCCCGCCGGCTTGAAAATGCCCCACTGGAAAGCGTCTGTGCCTATGCTGCGGCAGGCGTAAGAGTTGCCCACGTTGTAGCTGGTGTAGTTGTACTCTTTTGCGTAGATGATTTCGTTTGACGTTTTGGTGGTTTTAATCACGTTGAACGCAGAGCTCAGGTCGTCGCTGCTGCCGTTGGCCTGCTCAAGCGCGTGCTTGCCGCCGTTGATGACATTTTCGGCCATCCCCGCAGCTTTGGTGTAGCAGGTGTTTCCGCCGTTAATGGGCTGCCCTGCCCATTGCAGGTATACCACCGCCAGCAGGGTTTGCGCCGTTGATTTGGTAACGTAGCAGCCGTTGTCGTAAAATGCCTTGTCTGCCAAGCCGTCGATAGCTTCCAGCAAGTCGGCTTCGATTTTCTGGTACACCGTTGCCGCAGCTACGCGTTCCTTAAACATCCCGTCGGTGGAGGTGTAAGGTTCTTCCACGTACGGCACATCGCCAAATTCTTTTACTAAGTAGAAGTACCCGTACGCACGGAAAAACTTGGCCTGCGCCACGTAGTTCTTAATGGTGGCCGCGTCCAATACATCCGTCATGGTTGGCACGTTGGCGATTACGAAATTGGCGCGGGAGATGCCCTTGTAAAACTCATGCCAGTACTTCATGGCAATGCCGTCAAAGCTGGCTACGTTTAAGGTCATCCCTTCGGATGCAGTGGTAAACGTTCTGTCCTTACGCTTATCCACAAACAGCCCTGAGAATACCCCGTTCCACATGGTGGCTTTAGGCGTCCACCCGCCGTCCACGTCGGTGTTGTGCAGGTAGGGAACGCCGCCAAAGTACAGCGCGTTCACCGCCGACAGGGCATCTGCTTCGGATTGCCAGAATTGGTTGGACGACTTTGCGTCTAACGGCTTTTCTTCCAAAAATTCGTTGCACGAGCTTACCACCCATGTCAAGGTGAACATGCAAAGAATAGAGAGATATATTTTTATTGCTTTCATAATATCTGTTTTTTATTATGGATTAGTTAAAAAGTTATATTTACGCCAAACGTCCATGTCCGCGCACGCGGGTAGGTGAAGAACTGGCGGTTGGCGCCCCACTTGTTGTCGCCCAAGCGCGAGGAGTTGTCGGGGTCGTACCCAAGGTAGTCCGACGACGTGAGCAGGAATGCGTTGTTCACGCCGGCGTACAGCCGCAGGGCGGAGAGGCCTACTTTGCGGGCGCTGCTCGGGCTAAGCGTATAGCCGAGCTGAATCAGGTTTCCGCGCAGGTAAGAGCCATCGCAAACCCAGTCGTCATCGGCGTTGGCGTTATTACCCTGCCCAAAGTTGGCCAAGCGAACAGCCTGCTCTTTGCCGTTGGGGTTCAGGGTTGGGTGCCACGCTTCTTGGTAGTAGCGGTCTAAGTTTGAGGTTAAGAAGCGGCCTACGGTGGAGTGGAAGTACTCCTGCATCACCTCCACGCCCCACGTAAACTGTAAGTCGACCGTCAAGTCAAAATTCTTGTAGACGAACGTGTTGATGAAAGAGCCTGTCCAGTCGGGCAAGCCGTTGCCGAGTATGGCGCGGTCTTTCGACGTTACCTTTTCCCCGATGGTGCCCGGAATGTTCATCGTTGCTGCATCCCAGTTAGACGGAACGCCATCGTAAATGCCAATCCGCTTGTAGCCGTAGAACGTGGAGAGCTCTTCGCCTTCGCGGATGAGCATTTCGTACCCGGTAAACCCGTCGAGGGTGAGCTGGCGCTTGCCGGAAATGGGGTCAATAGATGCGCTTTCGTCCAGCTTCTCGACCCTGTTTTTGTTGAAGTTCAGGTTTAGCGTGGCGCTCCACCGGAAGTCGCGGGTAGAAACCGGGCGTGCGTTCACCAGCAGGTCAAGGCCGCGGTTGGACACCGCGCCAACGTTGTCCACAATAGTGGAGTAGCCCGTTGACTCCGGCACCCTGCGGTCGAGCAGCAGGTCGGACGTGTACTTGTAGTAGTACGAAACGTCAAATCTGAGGCGGTCCTTGAGCAGGCCGAGCTCAAAGCCTGCATCCCACTGCGCCGTCTTTTCCCACTTCAAGTTGGCGTTGGGCATAGCGTCCAAGTACGATACAACTTTTAAGGCATCGCCGATAATCGTGTTCGACTGGCTCACGTTGACTAACGAAGCGTAGGTGCCTATTTCGCTGTTGCCCGTCAGCCCGTAGCTGGTGTGCAGCTTCAGCTGGCTGATGAGCGCATTGTCTTTCAGGAAATCTTCGTTAGAAACCATCCAGCCTAAGCCTGCCGACGGGAAGAAGGCGTACTTGTTGTTCGCCCCAAACTTCGACGAGCCGTCGTAGCGCCCGGTGAACGTAGCCATGTACTTGCTGTCGTACGAGTAGGCGGCGCGCAGGAAGTAGGAGTTCATCGCCCACTTGTCGTGGTCATTGCCCACAGAGGGGCGGTCGATGCCTGAGCCCATGTTGTAGTAGCCCAAAAAGTCATCGTTAAAGTTCCGGTCGGACGCGCTGAAGTAGGTGTAGGTGTACTCCTGCCACGACAATCCGGCCATGGCGTTGATGCGGTGCTTGTCCAACGACTTGTTGTAGGTCAGGTAGGTTTCCTCCTGCCAGTACAGCGAGCTGGAGGTGCTCGCGGAGGCCGACCCGTTGTTGGCGCTTTGGTTAATCAGCGGCCTTGGGGTGAACGGCGTGTAGTTGGCGTTACGGTTGTTGTGGTTGTCCACGCCGAATTGTGTCTTGAGGTCAAGCCCGTCCGCAAGGTGGAACGTCAGCGCGGCGTTGCCGAATATCTGCGTCCTGTACTGCATGGCGTACAGGCGCTCGAGCAGCTCCACCGGGTTGCCCACACCTTCCGGGCTGAACCCTTGCGTGCCCTTGTCGGGGTCGTTTTTGTCATTAAGAATGTTGGTTGTCCTAATGTTGCTCGTTTGCGTGTACTCGCCGTCCAGCATAACAGGCAGGAATGGCAGCTGCTCTATCATCGTGCGCAGCGCCCCCTGACCGTAGGGGTTATCGGAGGTTCTGTTGCCCCATGTGTGGTTTACCAGCAGGTTTACGCCGGTCGACAGCCACTTCGTCGGCTTGTCATCGTACGTCAGCTTGGCGTTGACGCGCTTGAAGTAGGAGTTCAGCAGCACGCCCTGCTGGTCGGTGTAGTTGAGGAATGCGCCAACAGCGGCATCCTCCCACCCGCGCTGCACGCTCAGCTGGTGGTTGTGCGAAATGGCCGTGCGCGACGATTCCTTCTGCCAGTCGGTGTTGTACTTGGGCGAGCCGTCGGCGTTGAACAGCCGCTCGTCGGTAAAAATTTTCGACAAGTCGGTGTCGAAGTTTTTACCCTGCCATGCGTTGGCGTTTTCCAGTCCCTGCTTAAAGGTGGACATCCACTCGTTGGCGTCCATCACGTCCATGTAGCGAGCCACTGTGCCCACAGATAGCGACCCGCTGTAGGAAACGGAGGCTGCTGTTCCGGCGTTGCCGCGCTTGGTGGTTACCAGAATAACCCCGTTGGCGCCGCGCGCGCCGTAGATAGCCGCCGACGATGCATCCTTGAGCACCTCAATGGACTCGATATCGTTGGGGTTGAGCAGCTGGAAGTCGGAGTTCATGACCACCCCGTCGACCACGTACAGCGGGTTAGCGGAGGCCTTTATGGTGGAAATGCCGCGAATGAGCACGCGCATTTCGCCGCCCGGCTGCCCGGTGTTGGAGAAGATGTTCACCCCTGAGGCTTTCCCCTTCAGCCCCTCCAGCGCGTTGAACGATTGCACCTTCAAAATGTCGTCGGCTTTTGCCACGGCAATAGATCCGGTAACGTCAGACTTGCGCATGGTGCCGTAGCCCACCACCACAACCTCGTCGATGGCTTGGCTGCTCTCGCTCAGCACAACGTCAATACGGCCACGCCCTGCAATAGCCTCCTCCCTGGACTCCAGCCCCAGAAAGGCGAACACCAGCGTAGCATCGGCGGGGGCAGTAATGCTGTAGCTGCCGCCCAGCCCTGTAAGAACGCCCGTAGACGCTCCTTTGACCACAACGCTTGCCCCCACCACAGGCTCGCTCTTGGCGTCGAGCACCGTGCCGGAGACGTTGAGGTTTTGCGCATTCAGCGACCACGGCAGCGCTGCGCAGAGCGTCAGCGACAGCAGCAGGCGCTTCGCGCGCCCTGCCCGTCCCGTACCACCGGTCGCCCGAGCAGGCGCAGACAGCGTCCGCCCCGCTCGACTTTGATCGAGTAACTTTTTGTTCATAATAAATTTGTTTGAGTTGATAAAAAAATGAATTGAAAAAATAGCCGACAGCCGAAAAGCGCTACTGCCTGCTACGCCTGTTATCAGGATAGTAGAGATGGGGGCAAAAAAAGCGGACAGCCGAAACAGCCGGCTATCCGCTACAAAGTAAAAACCACAAGCAATTGCAAAGCAGGAAAAAATTACGTATCTTGTGGCCTCACGGTGTGTGTGTGTGTGTGTGTGTGTGTGTGTGTGTGTGTGTGTGTGTGTGTGTGTGTGTGTGTGTGTGTGTGTGTGTGTGTGTGTGTGTGCAGCCTCATGC
>JAIRMD010000097.1 GCA_031258915.1 Prevotellaceae bacterium | reverse complement strand
TGCCCCGCCAAAGGGGTTGGCTGCATCTCCAAAGGGGTTGCCTGCGCCGGCGTTCATGGCGCTGTACAAATCCTGCGAGGCGGCCTGCCATGCGGTGTTGAGCTCTGCGGTGGCGGCATCGATGGCGGCAAGGTCTTGCGACTTGTGCGCGTCCTTCAGCTTGGCGAGCGAGGACTCTATGGCGGATTTCTTGTCGGCAGGCAGTTTGTCGCCGTAGTCCTTGAGCTGCTTCTCGGTGCTGAAAATTTGGCTGTCGGCGGCGTTGATTTTGTCTATTTTTTCGCGCTCCCTCTTGTCGGCATCCTCGTTGGCCTTGGCCTCGTCGCGCATGCGCCGGATTTCGTCGTCGGTCAGCCCGCTCGACGCCTCAATGCGGATTTTCTGCTCTTTTCCCGTTCCCTTGTCCTTTGCCGAGACGTGCAGAATGCCGTTGGCGTCGATGTCGAAGGTAACCTCAACCTGCGGTACGCCGCGCGGCGCAGGCGGTATGCCGTCGAGGTGGAAGCGCCCGATGGTTTTGTTGTCGCGCGCCATGGGGCGCTCGCCCTGCAGCACGTGTATCTCAACCGACGGCTGGTTGTCGCTCGCCGTGCTGAAGGTTTCGCTCTTCTTGGTGGGGATGGTGGTGTTTGCCTCAATGAGCTTGGTCATCACGCCGCCCAGCGTTTCTATGCCCAGCGAGAGCGGAGTAACGTCGAGCAGGAGCACGTCCTTGACTTCGCCGGTGAGCACGCCGCCCTGTATGGCGGCGCCTACGGCTACTACCTCGTCGGGGTTAACGCCCTTTGAGGGGGTTTTGCCGAAGAACTTAGCCACTGCGTCTACCACTGCCGGGACGCGGGTGGAGCCGCCCACCAGGATGATTTCGTCAACGTCGCTGTTGGAGAGGCCTGCATCCTGCATGGCCTTGCGGCATGGCGCGATGGAGCGCTCCACGAGGGGCGCAATCATCTGCTCAAACTTGGCTCGGCTCAGGGTTTTGACTAAGTGCTTTGGTATGCCGTCCACCGGCATGATGTAGGGCAGGTTGACTTCCGTTTGGGCGCTGCTCGACAGCTCTATCTTTGCCTTTTCGGCGGCTTCCTTGAGGCGCTGCAGCGCCATGGGGTCTTTGCGCAGGTCGATGCCGTTTTCGCTTTTGAACTCTTCGGCCAGCCAGTCCATCACCACCTGATCGAAGTCGTCGCCGCCGAGGTGGGTGTCGCCGTTGGTAGATTTTACCTCGAACACGCCGTCGCCCACTTCGAGGATGGAGATGTCGAAGGTGCCGCCGCCGAGGTCGTACACGGCAATTTTTTGGTCTTTCTGCTTCTTGTCCAAGCCGTAGGCCAGCGCAGCGGCCGTAGGCTCGTTGATGATGCGCAGCACTTTAAGGCCTGCTATTTCGCCGGCCTCCTTGGTTGCCTGCCGCTGGCTGTCGCTAAAGTACGCGGGCACGGTAATTACGGCTTCGGTTACCGTTTGCCCCAGGTAGTCTTCGGCCGTTTTCTTCATTTTTTGGAGGATGATAGCCGAAATTTCTTGCGGCGTAAACTGCCTGTCGTCAATTTTTACGCGGGGCATGTTGCCGTCGCCGCGCACGACCTCGTAGGGCACGCGCTTAACCTCCGGCTGCACTTTTTCGAACGTTTCGCCCATAAACCGCTTTATGGAGTACACCGTTTTGTGCGGGTTGGTGATGGACTGCCGCTTTGCAGGGTCGCCCACCTTACGCTCGCCGCCATCGGCAAATGCCACGATGGAGGGCGTTGTGCGCCGCCCCTCGTTGTTGGCAATCACTACCGGCTCGTTGCCTTCCATCACTGCTACGCAGGAGTTGGTAGTTCCTAAATCAATTCCTATTACTTTTCCCATATTGTTTTTTTATGTTTTTATGTTGTTCACTTGGTCCCCGTGTTTTCGACCTTTATGCGCATCAAGTACTGTGCCAAAGCAAAATGCTGACAAAATGGCAGGAATTTATGTGCTACAGCAGCAGCAGGCTTAGCGCCATGATCGCCATGCCGCCAACGAAGCCGAAGATGGCGTAGTGGTGCTCGCCGTAGCGCTCGGCGGCCGGTATCAGCTCGTCAACCGCAACAAAGACCATGACGCCTGCTACCCCTGCCATGACCAGCCCCAGCGAAAAGGGCGTGAGGAAGGGCGCGAGCAAAAAGTATCCTGCTACCCCTCCGACCGGCTCGGCCATTCCCGAAAGGAAAGAGTACCAGAACGCTTTTTTCCGGCTGCCTGTGGCGTAGTAGATGGGGACGGACACGGCTATGCCTTCGGGGATGTTGTGGATGGCAATGGCTACGGCCACAGGAATGGCGATGTCGGGGCTGAGGTATGCCGAGGCGAACGTGGCTACGCCTTCGGGAAAGTTGTGTATGCCGATGGCAAGCGCCATCAGGATTCCTGTTTGCTTCAGCTGCTTGCTGCCGCTCCGGTGCATTTCCTCTACCTTGTGCACCTCGTGAGGATTTTCCGAAGCTGGAGTCAGCATGTCGATTAAAAAGATGAACGCTATGCCGGTAAAAAATGCAGCGACAACGCTACCCTTCGGAAATGCGCTGCTGCCCTCCGAGAGGAGCTCCTGCGCCTGCGGGAACAGCTCCACAAACGAAACATATACCATTACTCCTGCCGACAAACCCAAGGCTGCCGAAAGAAACTTGGTGTTTGTTCTTTTTGCAAAAAAAGCCAACGCGCTGCCAATGCCGGTGCTCAATCCGGCAAGCAGCGTGAGTATCAGCGCGAAAACGAAAGATGATGATGCCATATTTTCTGACATTTTTGTAGCGTATGAAAACAAATGTAGGAATAATTCGGATTTTCCCCAATAAATTGCTACTTTTACTCTTTTCTTTTTATTTACCTCACCATAATTTATTACAATTGTATGAAAAAAACAGCTGCTGCTACGGGTAAACCGCCCAAGACATTTGTGCTGGATACCAACGTTATTTTGCATGACTACCGCTGCATATACAACTTTCAGGAGAATAACCTCGTGATACCGATTGTGGTGCTCGAGGAGCTGGATAAGTTTAAAAAAGGCAACGAGCAAATCAACTACAACGCTCGCGAGTTTGTGCGTATTCTCGACAGCATTGCGGGCGACCGCGTTTTTGGCGATGGCGTTGCGCTGGGGAACAACTTGGGTAAGCTGCGCGTGGCTACGGGCAAGCCGTTTACTCAGGAGATGACAGATTCGTTTGCCGAGGTTACGCCCGACCACCGTATTCTGGCGGTGGCCTACGATGAGAAGAGGCGCAACCCGCAAAAAATTACGGTGCTCGTCAGCAAGGACATCAACCTGCGCATGAAGGCCAAGTCGCTGGGCATAGATGCTCAGGATTACCTGTCGGGGCAGGTGAAGGACGTTGACCACCTGAAGCGGGATACCGGCGCGGCGCTGATCAGCGCCGCGCAAATAGCGGCCTTTTACTCCGACAGCGAGGGGCTGGATGCCGCCATGCTGAAGGTGAAGCCGCACGCCAACCAGCCGTTCCTGCTCAAAAGCGGCGATGCGAGCGCGCTGGCCTGCTACAGCAAGCGGAGCAACCGCTTGAGGCGCGTTGACAAAGTCCGCGCCTACGGCATAGAGCCGCGCAACGCCGAGCAGACGTTTGCCATGCACGTGCTTATGAATCCGGACATTCAGCTGGTGTCGCTTACGGGCATTGCCGGCACGGGAAAAACCTTGCTGGCGCTGGCGGCGGCGCTGGCGCAGGAGCACAAGTACGACCAGATCCTGCTTTCGCGCCCCGTCGTTCCGCTGCAAAATCAGGATATGGGCTTTTTGCCGGGCGCCATCAACGACAAGCTGATGCCCTACATGCTGCCGCTATACGATAACCTTGCGGTGATAAAAAGCAAGCTCAAGCCAACGAGCCGGGAGGCGGTGCACGTTGAAGAGCTGCAAAAGCAAAACAAGCTGATGATTACCCCGCTTGCCTACATACGCGGGCGCAGCCTCAACAGCACCTTTTTCATCATTGACGAGGCGCAAAACCTTACGCCGCACGAGGTAAAGACTATCGTAACCCGCGCCGGCGAGGGAACAAAAATGGTGTTTACGGGCGACATTCAGCAGATAGATTCGCCCTACCTTGATATTCGCTCCAACGGCCTCACGCACCTGAGCGACCGCATGATTGGCGAGGAAATTTTTGCGCACATCAACCTCGTGAAAGGCGAGCGCAGCGAGCTGGCGGAGCTGGCAGGGAAAAAGCTGTAGCGTGATGAAATTTTTCTTGAAGGTAGGCCGATTGCGCCTCCTGCGCAAGGAGTGGGCGCAAAGTGGGCGCAAATTTTGGGGGGGGCGTAAAAACCATCGTCATAAAAAGTCGTAAAAAGCATTATTCTTTTCGCGCAGCTTTACGTTCATAGCTTTTTTCCATACCTTCGCTTTTGGATTTCCCGCGCCGCCGCTGCGCTGGAAAAAACCGCAGGAAATGGCGTAAAATCTACTTTACCTCATAGAAATTTTTATCAGCATGACTACCGATTTTAAAATAAAGTTCGACGGACAGCAACATCAAATTGATGCTAATTTGCTAATTAGCAATTTGATACACATGTCATCTATTATTCAGGAGCTGAATAGGGAGCTGAACACAGGCAAGAAAATAGATGTAAATATCAAGGCTCTTGAAAAAGGCAGCTTCCTGATTCATATTGATTTGGTTGAAACTGTATTAGGCAGCCTGAAAAATCTTTTAACGAGGGAAAATGTTGAAACGGCGGCTGCAATCATTACCTCGATTGCAGGGATAATTACGATAGGTAAGTTTTTGAAGGGTAAAAAGGAAAAATCAAGGGAGGTGGCGGAGGATGGAAGCCGCGTAAAAATTGAGAATGAAGATGGGGATGTTATTTACGTTGAAAACTTCACGTATAACGTCTATGAAAAAAACGTTACCGTAAGGGATGCCCTGTCTCAAAGCTTTGAGTCGCTGGAAAATGACAACTCCATTACAGGCTACGAAATTACAGATAGCCATGAGAATACCATTGTCAGAGTTGAAAAGAAAGAGTTTGAGTACCTTGCTGTTAAATCGGAGGAGGTGTCCGACGGTGAGCGGGTGGTAATCGTTGCAGCCCGCTTAAATATTGTCAAAGTATCCTTTGACAGCAAGCTCAAGTGGGAGTTTATCTTCAAAGGGAATAAAATTTCGGCAAAGGCAAACGACCCTGTTTTTCAGGAGCAAGTTGATAAGGGCGAAGCTTTTGCAAAAGGGGATGTGCTTGAAGTTGAGCTGGAAATCAAGCAGAAGTTTGACCCTACGGTTAATACTTTCCTGAACAAATCGTACAAAATAAAAAAAATAATCAAGCATATAAAAAGAGACGTAACGCTCACTCTTAACTTTGGGGAGTAGCGGCATCCATTACTTAACAACAAAAAAAAAGCAAGCAGCATGAAAAAGATTTTTGCCATCGGAATTATCGCAGCTATCGCCGCCGGGTGCGGAGGGAAAGAGGAAGAGTTCTCGTATCTTATTCAACTTTCGCAAGCTGTTTAATTTGCTTAATATGAGGATATTATAAAATTATTATTTTTGTAAATCAATGAAAATCAGTTTTTCTGTGTCTTTTTCATTCCGTTAAGAATGAATCGCTCAGTAGAGGTTGAGCGCGATACGCTCTTCTGCAAGTCCCGCAGGGACGGCATTTGATTAACCGTAGGCTTTAGCCT
>JAIRMD010000075.1 GCA_031258915.1 Prevotellaceae bacterium | reverse complement strand
GTAAATAAAAAAATGGGATATATCACCCTTGAAATTAGAAACCCAAGAGAGCTAATAGAGTATGAAAACAATTAAGGAAGCAAAAGATTTTGATTGCGTTAAATTGAAGAACGAAATTCAGGCGAAAATTTATGAGGAGATAAAAGACATGAATATGAGCGAAAGAATTGCGTATTTTCATATCCCACCCGCACAAGACCCCTTCAGAAGTAAGCTAAGAGCTTAGGGGTTATGCTAACAAGCTTACTGGCGAATCTCTCTTTTGCCTTACGATGTGGTTAGGCTATGAATTTTCGCTCGGAATCCCCAATTTTTAACTTCGCATTTGCTTTAGCAAAGTCATGAAAAAAATACTTTCGCTTTTCCTCATTTTCGCGCCGGCGCTTACCGCCCGCGCCCAAACCTGCTCCGACTACACGTGGACTACCGAGCCGGGCATCTTTTCCGAAGATTCTCCGGTAACCTTCACCGTGAAGTTCGATTGCGCCTACAGCTGGGCTAACGACGATGCCGTTTACATCTGGCTTTGGGGCGACCCGGGCGGCGTGCACAACGCGCAGCAGGGCGAGTGGGGCAGCACCAGCGCCTCGCATAGGATGACCAAAATTGGCGAGCGCACCTACCAATTTGTCGTGAGCCAGCCCATCGGGGAGTTTTTGGGGGCTTCGCCCGGCGCCTTGCAGGAGGTGGGCGTGCTGGCCAAAACGCAGTCGGGCGCTGCTGTGGACGGCAGCGAGTGCAAAACCACCGACAAAAAGCTACCGCTGTCGCAGGGTTTTCGGGTGCGCATCACCGCGCCGGAGCCTAACCTGTTCTACGCCGCAGGCGACACCGTTTACGTTGCCGCCGCTGCCACCGATAGCAGCCGCATGTCGCTCTACCTCGACGGCGAGCTGCGCAAGTCTGCCAGCGGCGTTGCCGCGCTGCTCGACACCATCTGCGGCCTCTCCGCAGGCGACCACCGGCTGGCGGTGCAGGCGCAGAGCGCAGGCGGCCTCGCCGCCGCCGACTCGCTCAGCCTCACCGTGCCCGTTGCCCCCGAAGTGCAGCCAGTGCCCGCAGGGGTGGGGGAGGGCATCACCTACCACGCCGACGACGGCGCCCGAGCTACGCTGGCGCTCTTTGCCCCGCACAAAAGCTCCGTGTTCGTTATTGGCGACTTCAACGGCTGGCAGGCAAGCAACGCTTACCAAATGAAGCGGGACAGCGACATGTTTTGGATTACGCTCGACAACCTCACGCCGGGCGAGGAGTACGCCTACCAGTACCTGATAGACCTGTCGCTGCGGGTGGCCGACCCCTACGCCGAGAAAATCCTCGACCCGTGGAGCGACAGCTACATTGGCGAGCAAACCTACCCCAACCTCAAGCCTTACCCGCAGGGCAAAACCACCGGCATTGCGTCGGTGCTGCAAACGGCGCAGGCGCCCTACGCTTGGGCTGCCACCGGCTACACGCCCCCCGACAGGCGGAAGCTGAGCATATACGAGCTGCTCGTCCGCGACTTTACGGCGGCGCACACCTACAGCGCCGTCATCGACTCGCTGCCGTACCTCAAGCGGCTGGGGGTAAACGCGGTGGAGCTGCTACCCGTCAACGAGTTTGAGGGCAACGAGAGCTGGGGCTACAACCCCTCGTTCTACTTTGCCCCCGACAAGTACTACGGAGCAAAGAACGAGCTAAAGCGCCTTGTCGATTCCTGCCACGCCAACGGCATTGCCGTCATTGCAGACTTGGTGCTCAACCACTCCTTTGGCCTCTCGCCTATGGTGCAGATGTACTGGGATGCCGGCAACAGCCGCCCGTCGGCGCAAAGCCCGTGGTTCAACCCCACCTCGCCAAATGCGACCTACCAGTGGGGCAGCGACTTTAACCACCAAAGCCCCCACACGCAGCGCTTTGTGGACAGGGTCAACCGCTTTTGGCTGCAAGAGTACCGGATGGACGGCATCCGCTTTGACTTCACCAAGGGCTTCACCAACACGCCCGGCGACGGGTGGGCCTACGACGCACAGCGCATCGGCATACTCAAGCGCATGGCCGACAGCATACGCTCGCATAGCCCGCAAGCCTACATCATTCTGGAGCACCTCACCGACAGCCGCGAGGAAAAGGAGCTCGCCGACTACGGCTTCATGCTTTGGGGCAACGCGAACTACAACGCCTGCGAAGCCATCATGGGCTACACCCAAAATTCCGACCTCTCCGCCGCCTCCTACAAGAGCAAGGGCTGGAGCACCCCCAGCTTGGTGGCCTACATGGAGAGCCACGACGAGGAGCGCATGGTGTACAAGGCCAAGCAGTGGGGAAAAACGACGGGCAGCTACAGCATCACCCGCGAGGAGGTGGCCTTGCAGCGTGCCGCCCTGTGCGCAACGCTATTCTTTGCCGTGCCGGGGCCTAAGATGATTTGGCAGTTCGGCGAGCTGGGCTACGACTACTCCATCAACGCCTGCCCCGACGGCACCGAAAGCGAAAGCTGCCGCACCGACAACAAGCCCATTCGCTGGGACTACCTGCAAAGCGACCACCGCCGTAACCTCTACTTTCACTACGCCGAAATCCTGCACCTGCGCGGCATGTACGATGTGTTTCACGCCGACGACTTCGCCGCCTCGCTGGGCGGCGAGGTGAAAACGGTAACCCTGCGCGGCAACGGCATGAGCGCGGTGGTGGTGGGCAACTTCGCCTCCGAAGTGAGAACGGTAACCCTCGACCTGCCCGCGCAGGGCACGTGGTACGAGTACTTTTCGCAAACCTCCGGCGCGGCAGCCGACATGCGTCAGGTAGCGCTTGCGCCGGGCGGCTACCGCCTGCTCACCAGCGCAAAAATTGACCGCCTCAACCTTCCCTTTGTCGACCTCCCGGACCTTGGCACCTCTGCCCCCGCGCTGCGCGAGGGCGGCGCATCCGTGCAGTTACGGGTTTACCCCAACCCTGCGCGGCGCACGCTGCACGTGGAGGTGAGCGCAGCGCAGAGGCCGGAAGAGCTACAGCTGCTACTTTACAACATGCAGGGTCAGCCCGTGCTGCAGCAGCCGCTCGGCGCCGCGCACGGCGGAGATGCCTGCGCCGCAGCCGTGAGCTGCAACGATTTGCCGCAGGGCGCCTACATCTTGTCGGTGCAAAACGGCAAGGGAAAGCACCTGGCCGGAAAGGTGGTAACGGTGGAGAAGTGAAAATGGCGGGCACATTTGTTTCTTACGCCTTTTGCCCTTCCCTGACGCGGTTGCATTTTGGGAGGTAGAATGTTTTTCATACATTTGTGGAAAATAAAAAGCAATGAAGCAACGGATATATTTGGATAATTGCTGCTTTAATCGTCCCTATGACAATCGCTGCTGAGCCAGCCGTTTGACTATACGGAGTGGCGCAAAAATAGCCTGTTTGAGGGCATGAGCGTAGCCGAGCTTAGCGCCGCCGCCGATAAGTATTGCAGGGAAAACCCCTCGTAGTGCTCGACGGCAGCTTGCCATTAACCATTATTTTGTGTATCTTTGTACAAAATAGAAGCTAAAACGGTATGAGACACTTTAACATCGCAGGGCCTTGCAACAAGGATGAGCATTACATGGTAGATGCTGCCACCCGCTTGCATGGCGTGGAGCAGCTGATTGGCATGAGAACTTATTTTGTTATTCATGCCGCACGGCAAAGCGGGAAGACCACATACATACAGAGTTTGGCCGCCCGGCTTAACGCCGCGGGCAAGTATTACGCGCTCTACTGCTCGCTGGAAGGTGTGCAGGGCGTGGTTGATCCGGAAAAAGGAATACCGGAAGTGGTAAAAATCATTAAAAATACGCTTCTTCTCGCAAAGTTTCCCCATGCGGAGGATTTTGCCAAAGAGGCGGACTACAGTAACTTTACCGGCGTGTTAGGCATGACGCTTGCTCAGTTTTGCATGCTGCTTGACAAGCCGCTGGTTATCTTGTTCGACGAGACCGATTGTATGGGTGAAGGCACCATGATTTCTTTTTTGCGCCAGCTGCGACTTGGATATAACACCCGGCATACTGTACCTTTTGCCCATTCCATAGCCCTGGTGGGGATGCGCAACCTGCGCGACTACAAGGTGCGGATACGCCCCGACAGCGAGTCGATGGGCACTGCCAGCCCGTTTAACATCATCACAAAAGTGCTTGCGATAAAAAATTTCACCGAAGAAGAAGTCCGCGCCCTGTACCGGCAGCATACCGATGAAACCGGACAGGTGTTCAACGATGATGCTGTGGCGCTGGTGTGCCGGCAGACGCAGGGACAGCCCTGGTTAGTGAACGCCATCGCCCGCGAGGTGATTGTGGAGCAGCTGGACTGGGACTACACGCAGGCGGTTACCGCCGACATGGTGGAAAAGGCCATCCAGACCATCATCCTGCGGCGCGACACGCACATCGACAGCCTGCTCGAGCGCCTGAAAGAAGAGCGGGTGCGCCGCGTAATTGATCCCCTAATCACAGGCGACGTGGTCGATACGTTCACCGACGACTTTTACTATACCCGCGACCTGGGCTTAATCCGCGTAACGCCCGAGAAAGGAATAGAACCGGCCAACCCTATCTATGCCGAGGTGATGGTGCGCACGCTTAACGCCCACCTGCAAGAAAACATCCTGCAAAACGTTGTTCCTGAGGCTCAAATTCCCCGCTACCTGAAAGACGGGCGTATCGACATGGACTGCCTGATGCGCGACTTCCAGCAGTTCTGGCGCGAAAACAGCGCTATATGGATGGAGCGGTTTGACTACAAGGAAGCCGCGCCGCACCTCATCCTGATGGCTTTTTTGCAGCGGGTCATTAACGGCGGCGGGCAAGTTATCCGCGAGATGGCATCAGGCACCGGCCGCACCGACATTTGTTTGGTTTACGACAATCATAAATATCCCATTGAACTCAAGCTATGGCGCGGCGAGAAGTCGCTCCGGGAAGGCCTTGAGCAAACCGCCCGCTATGTGGATGTTTACGGCTGCACCGAAGGCTGGCTGGCCCTGTTCGACCGCCGCCCCGACGTCAAATGGGGCGATAAAATTTACATAAAGAAGGAAAACCTCGACGCTAAAACCATTAACGTGGTGGGGCTATAAACGAATTGCAAAAGTGAAGCGAATAGCTATTTTTGCTAACCGGCATTTTGGCTATACGGAGTGGCGCAAAAACAGCCTGTTTGAGGGCATGAGCGTAGCCGAGCTTAGCGCCGCCGCCGATAAGTATTGCAGGGAAAATCCATCACGGTAGTGGGGCCGTAAACGACCCGCAAAACAGATTGACCGGGTGCATTGCCACCTGCGTCTTCTGACTTTTCATAGAACCACAAAATGCGCTATCTCCTACCAACTTATATGATTAACAAAACACCACCCAAAGCTTTATTATGTTAAATGGGGGGGGGTATTTTAATTTATGCTTTCACGGATTAAAAAAATGCTGCTATCTTTGCGGCTGCAATAGTAATTTTTTAATCCATCTAAAAACAAAAAAATGAAAAAATACCTTTTTAATGCGATGGCTCTCGGAGCCATATTGCTTAGCGCTTCATGCGCTAAGGAGGACCCTGCAAAGGCCGTAGATTTTTCTGCGCCGGAAAAGCAGGCCACCATTCAGGGCAAGCTCCTGGTCAACAGCGATGTATCTCAGCAATCCTACGCGGGGCTATCGGGGGTAACCGTGATAGCGACTGTGCCCTACTCGTCGCTCAACTCTTCTGTGCAGAATGCGGGAAGCTTTTCGGCAAGCACCGAAACCAACAGCGATGGCGACTTTACCCTGCAAGTTCCGGCAACCGCAGCCGGAGTTACGGTCACGTTAACCGTCAGCGAAACGCAAAGTAAGCAGAAGCTGCCGACAGGCGATGTTGACGGGATTTGGTCGTTTAGCATCCCTAACCAGACGAATGTGAAGCCGGGGCAAACGCTCATTATTCCCGCGATTACCGGCAGCTTTGAAGCCTCTGTGCCCGAAAAAGCCACCATTCAGGGCAGGCTGCTGGTTAACGCCAACGTTGCTTTGCCAAGTGACAATCAGACGTACTCGGCGCTATCGGGAATAATCGTAACAGCGACCGGGCAGTCCGGAGCAGAAGATTTCTCGGTAAGCGGCGCAACCAACGCCAGCGGCGATTTTATCCTGAAAGTTCCGGCACCCGCATCGTATGTTACCTTAACCGTCGCCGATAAGGAAGGTACCCAGACGCAGGTAATGGGTTATAATAACGGCACTCCTATCACCGGCGCTGTTTCCGGCAGCTGGAGTTTCACTATTAACGTTACCCCGTCTGTGGTGACGGGGCAGACTGTCAAGCTTGGCTCGTTTGTGGGCACCTTTGCAAAGGACGACAGCAAAAAAGTTGGCGATCCGGTTAATGCGGGTAGTTAGCCCGTGCGCCATAGTATTTCATACGTAAAAAAATAATAGAAAATGAAAAGAATTACCATATCACTTTTTTTGTGCCTGTGCATGGCGGCTACGGTTACGGCGCAGGAGCTGCCGCAGGAGCAGGAGCAGGAGCAGGAGCAGGAGCAGGAGCAGGAGCAGCCGCAACCGCAGCGCTACCTGCCCAAGGCCGGCGACTTTGCCCTGGGGGTAGATGCAACCCCTTTTCTACACTACGTGGGAGGATTTTTCTCCCAGAGCGGCGCTACCGCCCCTACGTTTAGCGGCCTACAGGGGCAAGGCATCTACGGCAAGTACTTTTTGGAGGACAACCGCGCCATTCGCGCCAAGTTGCAGCTCAACATCTACAGCGAATCCTACAAGCACAGCGTGCAAGATGACGAGGCAGCGGCCACTACCCCCGGCGCTACCGCCATCGACAGACGGGAAAATGGCGTTACCCGCGCCAGCTTGGCGGTGGGCTACGAGCTCCGCCGCGGTCGCGGCCGCGTGCAGGGGTTTTACGGCGGCGAGCTGAGCTTGGGCTTGGGACAGAGCAGCGCCTCCTACGAGTACGGCAACCCCATGACGGCGGCAAACCCCAGCCCCAGCAGCTATGATTTTGGCGACAATATACCTCAAACCGGTAGTCGCACTTTGCAAAACAAAGGCGGCCTGAGCTTCAGCGCGGGCTTGGGAGGCTTTGTCGGCGTGGAATACTTTATTGCCAATCAGGTGTCGCTTGGCGGAGAGCTTACGCTTGGCCTGAATTTCTCCACGCGCGGCCAAGACGAAATTACCACGCAAAGAGTCGAAAATGGTGAGGTGCGCGAATTTGCAAAAAGAGCGCGGAGCGCCAGCAATGTATCAAATAGCTTTGGCGTTAAAACGGTAGCGAGCGGCAGCATCTTTCTGCTGCTCCACTTCTAAGGAAAGCAAGCATTGAGCGGCAGGCCGCCAAGCTGCGAGGGAAGAATTTCACCCTACAGCTTGGCGGCTTTCTGCTTTGCAACCTCCCGGCAAATTTCCCCTGCAAACCCCGGCCCCCGGTATATGAAGCCGGTGTACACCTGAACGAGCGAGGCCCCGGCGCGCAGCATGTTGACGGCATCCTGCGGGGTCATGATGCCGCCCACGCCGATGATGGGCAGCTTGCCCTGCGTTTTGCGGCTGATGTAGCGCACGGCTTCCAGCGCTTGCTGCGTAAGCGGTGCCCCGCTTAGCCCTCCCGCGCCGATGCCCTCAATTTTGCTTTTGGGCGATTGCAGCCCGTCGCGGCGGGTGGTGGTGTTGGCGGCCACTACGCCGTCCAACCCTTCGGCGGCTACCACCTCCAGCGCCTCGTCCAGCTGCGCCGGCGTCAGGTCGGGCGAGAGCTTGAGCAGGATAGGCTTACGCTGCGGCTGCCGGGCGCGGTGGGCGGTGAGCCGACGCACAATTTCGGTAAGCCGCTCGCCGTCTTGCAGCTCGCGCAGGCAGCTCACGTTGGGGCAGCTTACGTTGACCACAAAGTAATCGACGCAGGGGTACAGGGCGGCAAAGCATTTTTCGTAATCGTTGGGCGCTTTATCGTTGGGGGTGAGCGTATTTTTTCCGATGTTGCCGCCTACCACAAGCGTTGGGTTGCGCTTGCGCAAATTCCTCACCGCTGCCTCCACCCCCTTATTGTTGAACCCCATGCGGTTGATGATAGCCCTGTCTTTGGGCAGGCGGAAGCAGCGTGGCTTGGGGTTACCCGGCTGCGCCAGCGGCGTTACCGAGCCTATCTCAATATGGCCAAACCCAAAGCAGGCCAGCTCGTTCACGTGCTCTGCGTTTTTGTCTAAGCCGGCCGCCAAGCCCACGGGATTCGGAAAGTCAATCCCGAACACGTTTACCCTGAGCAATTCGTGCTCGTAGGCGCAGCATTTTTTTACCGCTGCTCTGCCTCCCGGAGCAAACCGCAGCACGCTAAGCATAAGCATAGCGAAGCGGTGTACCCTTTCAGGGCTAAAAAGAAACAGTATGGGGCGAAAAAAACAGTACATTTTGCTCATCTTTCGACTTTCAACTTTCAACTTTCAACTTTCAACTTTCAACTTTCAACTTTCGACTTTCGACTTTCGACTTTCGACTTTCGACTTTCAATGTTTTCCGCATTCTTTCCAGGCCTTCTTTGAGCAATGTTCGCGGACAGGCGATGTTGATACGCAGGAAACCTTCGCCGTTGGCGCCATACATTGTTCCGGCGTTGAACCACACTTTTCCCTTTTCGACCAGCATTCGCGACAGGCTGGCCGACGGAACCTGCAAAGCCTTGCAATCCACCCACGCCAGATAAGTCGCCTGAAGCGGCAACACATGAAGTTGCGGAAAATGTTCCGCAAGATACTCCTTTAAATACAGATAATTGTCGTACAGGTACGCCAGAAGTTGTTCAAGCCATTCTTCGCCTTCATTGTAGGCGGCAATCAGGCTGTCGGCGGCGAATGAATTGTTTTCGCCGATTCCGTTGGCGTCCAGCGCCTGTTGGATTCTCTTCCTCAAATTGGGATTGGCGACGAAGATATTGGATGCGTGCAGTCCGGCAAGGTTAAAGGTTTTGCTTGGCGAGGTACAGGTAACGGAGTGCAGTAGAAAGTGTTCACCGAGAGAGGCAAACGGAAGATGGCGGTATTGGCCGAACACAAGATCACAGTGGATTTCGTCGGACAGCACCGTCACTCCGTGGCGAATGCAGATTTCGCCTGTCCTTGTCAATTCTTCCCGCGTCCATACCCGGCCGGCAGGATTGTGGGGACTGCACAACAGCATGACTTTGACGTCCGGCGCGGATGCTATCCGTTCCAAGTCATCGAAATCGACCGTATAACCGCCGTTTTCGTAAATAAGGTCGTTGGACACGGCTTCGCATCCGTTGGCGCTGATGACGGAGTAAAAACAATTGTAAACCGGCGACTGGATCATCACCTTGTCGCCCGGCACGGTCAAAGCCCTGAGGATAGCGGAAACGGCAGGCACAACACTGATGGCGGACAATATCCATTCCCGTTTCACGTCGAACCCGTAACGGCGGCCAAACCAGCCGATAACGGCGTCGTAGTATTCATCCGGCAGCAGCGAATAGCCGAAAATGCCGTGTCGCACCCTTCGCATTAGGGCCTCCGTTACCGGAGGCGCCGTGCGAAAGTCCATATCGGCCACCCACATCGGCAATACGCCGTCGCCGGCTCTGTCCCATTTGGAAGAAAAAGTACCTCTGCGCGGGATAATTTCATCAAAATCGTAAATCATGTTCCGAAATTAAAAAATTCAAACCGTGTTGCCTGTCGTCACGTATACCGTTGTTTTATTGAGCAGTTGGTAGGCAATTTCACCAAAAACCATCGGGCCGCTCATTTTTTTCGGGTAAAGTTCGCTGATTTTCGGTTTGAGAAAATTCGATATGCAATAAACGGAAAAAGCTACCGGATCATCGACAGTGTCGGCTTCCTTCATCCGGACGTCGATTTCGCCGATGCAATAGTCAAGAGACGGGAAAACGGGCGTTGTCATGTTTACCTCATCTCCGTTGATACTGCTGACAACCACATTAATTAAAGCCCCCGAATAATCGGCGACAAAAGGCAAGTTCAGATCGAACGCTGTTTCATGCAAATATTCGGCAAAATTGCGTTGCACACCGTTGATCAACACATCTTTCACGACAATGCCGCTGGTAAGGAATCTGATTTTTTCGTTCCCTTGCCTGTAAGGGTTGAAAATATGCAACTCGGCGTATTTGTCGGATGGAAATTGGATATGCATGGCGACAGCCTTGTCGGTGTATGCTTGCCGGTTGATTCCCGACACGGCATAACATTTGTCGGTCATAATGGTGGCCAGCGACGCTCCGCCCGACACCCATCCGCAAACAGGCCGCGTAGCAAAGTTTTCGTACGAACCGGCATTGACGGCGTAGGACAGATGCGGATCGGAACCGAACGGAAGAATCAACACGGTAAAACCGTCGGCAGGAGCTTCGTTGAAAATATGACGAAGGCTGTTGCCGTCATATTCCCGAATGTCGACGCCGGTAACAAAATCGGGCAGCGGACATGCAAAAATCCGGTCATACGACGTCGCGCCCTGACCCGAAGGGAGAAAAAACATATTCGTAGAACCGGCAATCCACTCCCCCTGCGGCAACAGGGAAAGCAACCGAACATCGCCTGCCAGCAGTAAAGGCACCCCTTTCCGTATCACGGCGGCAATTTCGGCGGGAAAATACAAACCTTGATCTATGGACATTATCACTCTTTTTATGTTAAAAATTAACCCATGAGCAGACAAAGATAACATGAAATTTTGAGATTACACACAAACAACGCATAAAAATGTCCGGCAAAATTTATTAGTGGGGAAAATGACAAAGGATCTTCAATGATTCGTTTTTGCAGGCAGGAAAAAGTTTTCTGCGATATGATGAATGATGAATAAGGTGAATGAATGCAGTTCTATTTTATTCCCCGTCAGGGGAACAATATCAATAGAAAAAATATACCCTGACGGGCAATGCTTTGTGTTTCTTCTGCGATTTCGTGGTTTTTTAACCACAAAGGACACAAAGTTTCACGAAGTTTTTTTTACTTTATGTTACTAAAAAAGAGTGCAGATCATCGCAAAACGCGAATCTCTGCACTCCAGCAATGAGTTAGAATTGCACGTAATAAAATCAAAAGCGCAAAATCAATGCGCAATACCTCCCAGCGCCTGCACCTGACCGGCGTTCAACACCTTATCCCAAAATGCGATGGCGGCGCAGGGGAACGGATTATCGTCGTCGCTGTTGGAGAAGTCCGGTTTGTCGTCGGCCGTAGTACCATTGGGTTCGCTGAAGATATACAGCAAACTGCGAACCGGGAGACTGTAACGCGGCGGTTCGGGAGTCGGTACCAAGGGATAGAGGCCGCCTTCTTCCGCGACTTCCACCCCGTTGCAATACATCCGGAAGGTGCCGTTGTCGAGCGTGATCACCAGACGAATCCACGGCGTGTAAGATTCGGCCGGATCCCCGGCGACGATGGGAATGTAGTTGCCTTTTCCCGCCTGGATATAATCATCCGAATACCGGACAAAGAAGTCGCCGTCGCCCATATTAACGCCGCCATGCTGAGTATAATAATACCCCCTCACGGTCGGGAAGCGGAAATCCATCATCATCGACCAC
>JAIRMD010000050.1 GCA_031258915.1 Prevotellaceae bacterium | reverse complement strand
GTTTTGATGATGGGCACGCCGCCGTACCAGAGGTTCATCTTAAAGTAGTCGTAGGCGAGTATCACGCGGGCCTGCGCTATCAGGTCTTTCTTCTTGCTTTCGTCCGAAAATTCAATTTGCTCAACGTTTTCCAAGAAGGTGAGGCAGCGGCGGATGCGCGTGAAGCTGTAGAACGTATTGCCGGGGTTGGATGCCGTGAGCGAGCCGTTGCCAATCACCTGCATTCCCTCGTGGGCGTGGTAGCTAAATCCTATATCCGAAAAGCAGTCCCACTCCACAAAGTCCTCGCCCCGCAGCCAGCCGTCGTAGCAGCCAACGAGGAACTTTTCGGCATCGTCCTCCGTTTTCCACGTGGTGGCGGGGGAGAGGGCATCGTAGGGGTACGTGTCTAAAAAGTCGGAGCAGGCAGCGCCGCACAGCGCGAGCGCTGCGCAGGCGTACATAAATATATTCTTTTTCATAATTCTACTAAAATTTATTGGTTGTTAAATCTTTAGAAAGTTAAATTCACGCCAAACGAGTGGGTCTTTATGAGCGGGTAAGATGAGGCCCGCTCGCTGGTTGTTTCCGGGTCGAGGCTGAGCCGCATGTTGTCTATCGTAAACAGGTTCTCGGCCGAGTAGTACACGCGCAGCCCCGACAGCCCGGCCCTGCGAATCAAGCTCGAGGGCAGGGTGTAGCCCAGCTGCACGTTTTTGAGGCGCAGGTAGCTGGTGTTTTGCAGCCAGAACGTCGACACCACGTTTCGCGGGTCGCTGTGGGAGCTGTTGCTGCTCCAGATGCGCGGCATTTCTGCGTCGGTGTTTTCGGGTGTCCATGCGTCGAGCCAAACGGAGGCGGGGTGGGAGTCTCCGAAAATTCCGTAGGTCTCCTGGGTGTAAAGCCGCGCCATTTTTGCCGCCCCCGACAGTATCAGCGAGAGGTCGAACCACTTGTACCCGGCGGTGAGGTTAAGCCCAAAGGTGTAGGCCGGCACGGTGGAGCTGCAGATCACGCGGTCGTCGCCGTTAATTTTTCCGTCGTCGTTGGTATCCACGTACCTGATGTCGCCGGGCTTAAACTCGCGGGCGTTGAACATATTGGTGCCCGTTGAGCTGTTGTACTTGGCGGTAAAGGCATCGACCTCCGCCTGCGACTGGAAGAATCCGTCGGCCTCGTAAACGTAGAACGACGAAATGGCGTGGCCTACCTGGTTGATGCTGTTGCCGTCTATCGTGCGCTCCACGCCGCCAAGGTTCAAGATTTCGTTCTTGTTGTAGGCGGCGTTGGCCGTAGCCTGCAAGCTCCAGTCGCCCCAGCGGTTGGCGTAGCTAAGGGTGAGCTCCACGCCGCGGTTCTGCATTCCGCCCACGTTGTCTTGGTAGCTGCCCAGGGCAAATTCGTCGGGGGCGGGCACGCTCATGATGATGCCGGTTGTTTTCCGCTCGTAGAGGTCAATGGAGCCGCTGATGTTCCTAAAGATGGTGAAGTCTATGCCTACGCCAACGGTGCGCGCCTCCTCCCACGAGATGGTCTCAATGCGGTGGCTGCTTTGGTAGTATCCGCTGTAGAGCGTGCCGTCAAAGGGGTAGGTAGCGCCCAGGTTGTAGGTGTTCAGGTAGGGGTAGTAGTTGTCTAAGGCATCCTGGTTGCCCAGCAGCCCCCACGAGGCGCGGATTTTGAGGTTGTCCAGCGCCGTGCTTTTCAGGCCTTCGGCAAACGGCTCTTCAGTTATTCGCCAGGCGGCGGAGACCGAGGGGAAGTATCCCCAGCGGTTGTCCGGCGCGAAGCGCGACGAGGCGTCGGCGCGGAAGTTGGCCTCCAGCAGGTAGCGCCCGGCGTAGTCGTAGTTAATACGCCCAAAGCCCGAAAGCATGGCCAGCGAGCGGGTGTAGCCGCTGTTGGTTTGCGTGGAGGCGGCGCCGGCGTTCAGGTCGGTCAGCTCGTTGTTCGGGAAGGTGTTGCGCCCCATTCTGTTCTCCGTATAGCTGTACTTCTCGGTGTGCCAGCCGGCCAGGGCCTTCACGCCGTGTAGCCCAAATTGCTTGTCGAAGTTCAGCAGGGCGTCGAAGTTGGTGCGGTCCCACAGGTAGTAGCGCTCATCTAAGCGGTTAGGCGTATGGCTCTTGGTTGGGTTATAGTAAATCTCTTTCATGAACTCTTTGTAGTGCTCGGTGTTGCTGATGTGCGATCCTTGCAGGGTGATTTTCAGGCCGTCGAGCAGGGTGTAGTCGGCTGCCACCATGCCGGTGAAGTTCTGGTAGTGGCGGTCAACCGTTTGGTTAACGTCAAGCCACGCAATCGGGTTTCCGTCCGAAACTGTTCCGTAGGTGCCATCTTCATTCTTGTAAGGTATCCACGGGGCGATAACGTTCAGCTGCCGGATAATTTGGTCGGAGCCGTCGCGGACGTAGCTGTTGGTCGGGTCTTTGAGGTCGTTCTTGATGTAGGCCATGTTTGCCCTTAGCGCCAGCCGGTTGTTGACTTTAAAGTCAATGTTTGTGCGCCCGTTGAACTGCTGCCGCTCGGAGTGAGGCAGGATGCCTTCTTGCTGCATGAAGCCCGCCGAGGTCATGTAGCTCACGCGCTCTGCGCCGCCGCTCACGCTCACGTTGTGGTGGTGCTGGAGGCCGTTCCGGAAGGCAAGGTCGTACCAGTCGGTATTCGGGTGGCCGTAGGGGTCGGAGCCGTCCTGAAACTTTTGGAGGTCGTCGGCCGACCATTGTGCGGTTTTTCCCTCAGCCTCCAGCGCTTGGTTGAGCAGGCGGGCGTAGTCGTAGGAGCTGAGGCGCTCAATCATTTGTGTAGGCAGCTGTATGCCCACGTGGGCGTTGTAGGCCACGCGGGGAGCGCTCGCCGCGCCGCGCTTGGTGGTGATGAGGATCACGCCGTTGGAGGCCTTCGACCCGTAGATGGCCGCCGAGGAGGCATCCTTGAGCACCGAAATGCTTTCGATGTCGTTGGGGTCAAGGGAGTTCATCATGCCGCTCTCCACGCCGTCAATCAGGACGTAGGGGTTGGCGTTGTTGAGCGTACCCACGCCGCGCACGCGGATGGTGGCGCCGTCCTGCCCAGGCCTGCCCTGCCCGGACATCACCGTAACGCCCGGCAGCATCCCCTGAATGGCCGACGAAACGTTTTGAATGGGTCGTCCGGCCAGCGCCTTGCTGTCAATCTGCGCCACCGCGCCCGAAAGGTTGACCTTCCGCTGGGTGCCATAGCCCACCACCACTACCTCCTCCAGCGCTTGGTCGTCTTCGCTGAGCGTAACGTCAATGCGCCCGCGCCCGGCTATGGCTTCCTCTACGGTGTTCATCCCGAGAAAGGAGAACACCAGCGTAGCGTCGGCGGGAGCGCTAATGGTGTAGCCGCCGTTTCCGTCCGTAGTAACGCCCACAGTAGAGCCTTTCACCACAACGCTTGCCCCCGCCACCGGGTCGCCGTTGCTGCTGCGCACCGAGCCGGAAACGCTGAGGTTCTGCGCCAACAGCTGCATGGGCAGCGCAGCGCAAAGCAGCAGCAGCAGAGGCCTCATGAGCCTCAGCTTGCCGCCAGCCGGCTGAACAGGGGTGGACGCATCCCGCCCCCTCAGCTTTTGATAAAATAATGTTTTGTTCATAGTAAAAAAGATTAATAATTTGTTGCCTACTCCTTGTTTAGCGTCGCGCTTTTCGGCATATTTACGACGGTTTCAAGAGGTGATGCTATGGCGCCGGAAATTTTGCGCCGCCGCTTCTCCGCCTGCATATGCTTTCGCTGGGGCGCGGCAGGGGGAGTTGCCTCCCCGGTTGCTTCAACGTTGCGTGCAGGGGAGAGCGCAAAAGGCTTGTGGAGCTTGCAGAAAGTTCTTGGGTAAATTGCCGGATGCGGATGGAAATACCGCCGAGTGAGGCAGGGGATAGCAGCAGCAGGATATTGAATGAGCCCACCGGCAAGGCGGAACGTCGGTGCTCTGCGTAAGGGCAAAAAAAACCCGCACCATGAAAAACATGGTACGGGAACAAAAAAAATTGAGAAAAAAAACTATATTACAAGCACACGAC
>JAIRMD010000038.1 GCA_031258915.1 Prevotellaceae bacterium | reverse complement strand
GAAAAGAGATTTACGTTTGTCGTAAACCTCTCTGTTTCAGGTAGCGAGAGAGGGGCTTGAACCCTCGACCTCATGATTATGAATCATGCGCTCTAACCAGCTGAGCTACCTCGCCATTTCTATAATTTGCTATTGTGCGCTTCGCGTAAAGCGATGCACACTTTTGCTCGTGTTTCCGGCTTCCCTGCGCGAAACAACGGCGATTGCTGCAACACCGCTACAGTGCTGTGGCTGCTGCCACTGCCACTTTTTTCTCCTTGATGCGCGCTTTTTTACCGGTGAGCTTGCGCAGGTAGAATATGCGCGCGCGGCGCACCTTACCTGCCTTTGTGAGCTCAATTTTCTCAATAAACGGGGAGCTGATGGGGAAGATGCGCTCCACGCCTATGCTCTCCGATATTTTTCGTACGGTAAACATTTGCGTGTTGCCACGCCCTTTTCGCTGGATGACCACACCCTTGAACTTTTGCAAACGCTCCTTATTATTTTCTTCCACAATGCGGTAGGTTACCGTAATGGTATCACCGCTTTTAAATGCAGGGTATCTCTTGTTGTCGGCGTAGAATGCTGCTTCCGCCACCTTAATCAAATCCGCTTTCATAGTAGTATGATGTTTTTTTGTGTGAGGCAACGTTACTCCAGGTATTCATTACCGGTAAGAGGTTGCTGAAACGGACGGCAAAAGTAAGCAATAAAATGGGAATATCAAAGCGATTCGGATTTTTTTTCCCAAAAAAAGTTCTCAAAAGTTAATTTTTGGGTAAATCAAAGAAAAAAAGAGGGGTAAGGAGTACCAATTCCGAAAAACTTATCTATCTTTGTAGCCCAACTTACAATTAAAAAAATTGATAACTTATTAAAAGAAAATGTAATGACAAAGGCAGACATCGTAAATGAAGTTGCAAAAGTTACCGGCGTTGAAAAGGTAGCAGTGCAGAAAACAGTAGAATGCTTCATGGAAGTAGTAAAGGATGCATTGGTAAAGGATCGGAATGTGTACTTGCGCGGTTTTGGCTCTTTCATCATAAAGAAAAGAGCCCAAAAGACGGCGCGCAACATTTCCAAGAATACTACCATTGTGATTCCGGAGCACTACATTCCTGCATTCAAGCCCGCAAAGAGCTTTGGCAATAAGGTAAAAGGCAGCGTTAAGAGGAAATAATTTGTTTAACCCTATAAAATTGAAACGCTATGCCATGCGGAAAAAAGAGAAAAAGACATAAAATGGCTACCCACAAAAGGAAGAAGCGCCTGCGTAAAAACAGGCACAAGAAGAAGTAAGGTTGGCTTGTAGTTTTTATGTGGATTAACAAACCTAAAGCGTGCATGCGCTCTTTAGGTTTGTTGTTTTTTGTAACCCTAAATACGGAATAGCGCAAGGACAGTTTTGTACAAATAATGCGTACCGTAACAATACATAAGAAGTTATGAATAATGAGTTAGTGGTGGATGTAGCCTCCTCCGAAATTACTATAGCTTTGCTCGAAGATAAGCAGCTGGTAGAGCTGCATAAGGAGCAAAGCAACGCGAATTTTTCGGTAGGCGATATATACCTTGGGCGGGTAAAAAAAATCATGCCGGGCCTCAACGCTGCATTCATTGATGTAGGCTATCAAAAGGATGCCTTTTTGCATTACCTCGACTTGGGGGCGCAGTTCCTGTCTATGGCCAAGTATACATCGGCGCTGCTAAAGAAAGAGCGCACCCCCGACATATCGAAGTTTAAGCTGGAAAAAAGCCTCCCCAAAGACGGCAAAATAGGCGATGTGCTGGCCGTAGGGCAGGCCGTGCTGGTGCAGATAGCCAAAGAGCCTATTTCGACCAAAGGGCCGCGCCTAACGGCCGAAATATCTATTGCCAACCGCAACATGGTGCTGATACCGTTCGTTGATAAAGTATCCATCTCGCAAAAAATTGCGTCGAGCGAAGAGCGCAAGCGCCTGAAGCGGCTAATGGACAGCATTGTTCCCCGAAACTACGGCGTGATTATGCGCACAGCGTGCGAAAACAGAAAGGTTGCCACGCTCGACAGCGAGCTGCGGGCAACCATACGCCAGTGGGAAACCTACTGCGAAAAAATACACGGCGGAACGCCACCCCTGCTGATTGCTACTGAGGTTAACCGTACCACCGCGATGCTGCGCGACCTGCTCAACGTATCGTTCAACAGCATTTACGTCAACAACGATGCGCTCTACAGCGAGGTGAAGGAGTACATCGGCTCTATTGCACCCGAAAAGGAAAAAATCGTCACGCTTTACTCGGGCAGAAAGCCCATCTTTGAGTACTTTGGGCTGACTAAGCAGGTGAAGTCGGGCTTTGGGCGGGTGGTGTCACTCAAGGGCGGTGCCTACTTAGTGATAGATCACACTGAGGCGCTGCACGTGGTGGACGTCAACAGCGGCATCCGCTCCAGCAAGGGCGGCGACAGCCAGGAGGCCAACGCGCTTGAGGTAAACCTGAACGCGGCGCAGGAAATTGCCCGCCAGCTGCGCCTGCGCGATATGGGCGGCATCATTGTGGTAGATTTTATCGACATGTACCAGCCCGATAACCGCAAAACGCTTTACGAGCGGATGGTAAAGTTCATGGAGAACGACCGCGCCAAGCACAATATTTTACCGCTCTCCAAGTTTGGCCTTATGCAGCTTACGCGCCAGCGGGTGCGCCCCGAAATGAAAATCCAAACGCTGGAGGCCTGCCCTACCTGCAACGGCACGGGCAAGGTTGGGCCCACCATCCTGTTCGACGAGCAGCTCGAAAGCCGCCTTGCCTACCTCGCCTCCGAGGAGGACGAGCGTAGCCTCATCCTGCGCGTGCATCCCTTTGTAGCGGCATACCTGTGCGCAGGCATATTTTCGTCGAAGCGCAAGCTTTGGCAGCGAAAATACCGCTGCAAGCTCAAGGTGGTAGCCTCACAGGAGTGCAGCTTTCTGGAGTTTTTCTTTTACAGCAAGAGCGGGGAAGATCTTTAATGTTCACTGGCGGGAAGCAGGGGTAAACCCTTTTTGTGGCCGGCGATTTGAAGAGCACCTCCTAAAATCCTTCAGAAGCAGTAAATCTCCTGCTGCTACTTTGTTTTTGGGTATCCTACCGTTTGCGCGAGCGCTACGGCGTAGCCGGATTTCAAGCCCATTGCCTGCGCAAGGCCATCCTTATCTACTGCTCCGCGAACAACGGTTGCCAAGCCTTCGGAAGCGCAGTACAGGTAAACGTTCTGCGAAATGAAGCCGCAGTCTGCGTAGGCCATCTTTTCATCCGGCATCTTCTTGGTATCGTAAGCGTAAATGAGGTTGAGCGGCGCTACGCTCGTAAAACCCTGCCGCCCTGTTTTGGCGCGTAGGTCTTCGCTCTTCACCAGCTCCAGCGCGTTGTCCTTTGCGTTGTAGAGGTAGAGGCCTTTTTCCAAAGCTGCGTAAACCTCAAACTCCTGCCGGTTGTTGGCAGAGGGCGCGGTGCGCTTGCCGTCGCGGTTAAAGCCGAATGCTGCCCACAGCAGATTGGAGAGCGTTTGCTCGCTGAGCGCTTTAGCGTCAAACTCGCGTGCGCTTTGGCGCTGCGATAGCGCTTCCATGAGCGGCTTGCCGCCGCTCTTTTGCGGAGCCGGAAGCTGGATGTTCTGCGCAAGTACGGTAGCCGAAACCATCAGCAATCCCGCACATAAAGTTGTTGTTTTCATGTTCGCTGTTTTTTTTAAGTGAGAAAATTAGAAAAAAAAATTAGAAATTATTTGTAATCAGCCACTCCCTGAGCTTTGGCGTAGCGTACGTTTTCAGCTGCTGCTGCTCGGAGAATATCAAAAAACCCTCCATCTCGCTGCATCTGCTCAGCACAGCCTTTGCGCTGTCTATGCCCATCACCATGAAAGCTGTGGCGTAGGCATCGGCAGCGGCGCAGCTGCCGGCAATCACAGTTGCGCTGAGCATGTTGTTGTCCACAGGGTATCCCGTAGCAGGGTTGATGGTATGCGGTATTTTTTTGTTGCTGCTCATGTAGAACCGGCGGTAGTTGCCCGATGTGGCCATTGCGCGGTCGCTCATTTTCACTTTGCCCGCAAGGTCGGCGCCCGGGGTAAAGTTGCCATCCCTTGGGCTGTCAATGCCTACCGCCCACTTGTCGCCGTTGGGCTTCGCGCCTCCGCAGCGGATTTCGCCGCCAATTTCGACTAAGTAGCCGGTAACATTTTTGCTTTCCAAGAAGCGCGCTACCACATCAACCGTGTAGCCCTTTGCTACGGCGTTGGCGTTGAGCTGAGCGCGAGGGTCTGACTTTACAAGGCGGTTGTTGACGATGGCGAGCTTATCCATGCCGCACAGCAGCTTCAGGCTGTCTATTTGCTGCTGGGTGGGAGGAGTGTCATGCTCGTTGGCCCCAAACCCCCACGCGGCAAACAGCGGTGCCCCGCTGACATCGAACGCTCCGCCGGTATGCCGGCTCACCTCCTTGGCTACCTCAAAGCACTCAATAAAAAAGCTGTCCAGCACAGCGTCTTCGTTGCGGTTTACCTTGGAAATTACCGACTCCTCGTCGTAAATGGAGAGCGATTTTTCGACGCGCCGCATGAGCTCCTCCACCTCGCCCTGTAGCGTATCGCCGCCGCCGCCGCAGGCGACGATGGAGTAGGTGGTGCCCAGCGCAACCCCTGCAAAGCGCTTGCAGGCCGCGTCCGTGCCGCAGCCCGCCGCCGGCGCAAGCGCCGCCCCAAGCGCCGCCCCAAGCAAAAAAAGTAGCAGCTTGCTCATCCAGTTAAAGCTTCTCTTTCTGGCGATAAACATTTTACAAAAATGTAAAGGTAGCTATTTTTTTATCACTTGAATACGCCTTATTTTTGCAACCCTAAACCTCCTGTTCTACAAGATAATAGGTTGAAAATGTGTTGGGTTGCTCCTCTGCTGCTGCTGTTGCTAATTTACTTACCGGCTACAGCCACTACATCCTCCTTTATCCTACTGCGACGGCGGTGGAAGACAGCGTTAACAATGTAGTCAAGCAGAAAGTGTAGCCCCACGCAGATAAGCGCCACAATGGGAATAAGAAAATTGTCGGACAGGTATTGCGAGAGCAGGTAGATAAATCCCAGCAGCAGCAGGTGCAACCCTCCCATCACCATCGCCACTTGCGGATGGCTAAGCCCCACGCGCATAATCAGGTGGTGAATGTGCAGCTTGTCGGGTATAAACGGGGAGCGCTTCAGGCTCAGGCGCAGCAAAAAAATGCGCCCTGTGTCGAACAGCGGAATGATGGCAAAAGCCATGCCCATGCTTAGCGGAGCGTTGAACTTGTAGTCGCTTACAAAGGCAGGATTGCTGGAAATTTGTAAGAATTTGACGATGGAAACCGAGAGGAAAAATCCCAGCAGCAGCGAGCCAGTATCGCCCATAAATATGGAGGCTGGGTGCCAGTTGTAGCACAGGAACGCCACTATGCCGCCAATAAGCGCAATGAGCAGCAGCGCCATAGTCCACGTATGGTTTTGCCCGTCGCGCACCATAAGGAACCATCCGGCTAAAAAGGTGAACGCTATTAGCCCAATCACCCCTGCCAGCCCGTCAAGCCCGTCAATGAGGTTAAAGGCGTTGGTGATAACCACAATCACAAGGATGGTGAATGCGTAGCTGACAGCAAGGGGCAGCTCGTAGATACCCAAAAAACCGCAGCAAGAGGTGATACGAATCCCCATGCTGCCCTCGCCCCACACCACCATAGCGGCGGCCAGCAGCTGCATTATCAGCTTGCTGAGCGGGCTTATGGGGAGAAAATCATCGCGCATCCCCGTAATGAAAACAAGGATTGCGGCAGCGCAAAAGTAGCGGTAATAGGCTAACTCGCTTAATGGTATCCAAACGCTTATAGAAAAAAGAAAGCCTGTAAAAATAGCGATTCCTCCCATTGAAGGAATAAAGCCTTTGTGTATTTTCCGGCGTCCGCCAATGTCCAGCAAGTGCTGCTTTGTCAGCATTTTGATGAGCATTGGCAGCAGTAAAAAGCCAACAACAAATGATGATACCGCACAGTAAAAAATAAAAGTCATAAGAATATTCTATTATAATTAGCGTGCAAAAATGCCTTTTTCTTATTCGATAAACTCTTATCAAAAAAGAAATTGTGCTACATAAAGTTAAAAGTTTTGTTTATTCGGTTGCGGCTAAAGCCCGCTTGGCTTCAACCGTAAGCCCATAGCCTCGTCAAGCCCAAACATGATATTCATGTTCTGCACCGCTTGCCCCGACGCGCCTTTCACGAGGTTGTCAATGGCAGAAGTGATGAGCGCTTTCCTGCCCGCTTTTTGCACGTGCAGAAAGCACTTATTGGTGTTAACCACTTCTTTTAGCGATATTTCCCTATCTGACACAAAGGTGAAGGGATGATTCTTGTAAAATTCTTTATACAATTCGTTTATCTCCTCTCCGGAGAAGTCGCATTCGGTGTAGAGCGTAGCAAAAATGCCGCGCGTAAAGCATCCGCGCACGGGGATAAAGCTGATTTCGGGGAGGCTGCCGCCTTGCACCGCCGTCAGCGTTTTCCCGATTTCGCCCAGATGCTGGTGCGTAAAGGGCTTGTAGATGGCAATGTTTCCGCTCCGGTAGCTGAAGTGCCCTGCTTCGCTCAGCGACCGTCCGGCGCCGGTGCTTCCGGTGATGGCATGCACGTGCACCTCGCTTTGCAGCAGCTTGCCTTGCGCAAGCGGCAGCAGCGCCAGCTCAATGGCGGTGGCAAAGCAGCCCGGGTTGGCAACGCTGCCGGCGGTGCGGATTTGCTCGCGGAAGATTTCCGGCAGCCCGTACACAAAATTTCGCTCGCCATGCGCCGTCGGATTTACCCTAAAATCGTTGCCAAGGTCGATGACTTTGGTGCGGCTTGCTATGCTGCTTTTTTGCAGGAAATCGGCGGACAAGCCATGCCCCATGCACAAAAAAAGCGCGTCAACGTTCACCAGCTTATCGGTAAAGCGCAGGTCAATTTCGCCCAGCAAGTCGCCGTGCACCGCGCTCACCTCGCTTCCCGCGTTAGAGGTGCTGTACGCCAGCGTCACCTCCGCCTGCGGGTGCCCGGCAAGGATGCGCAGCAGCTCGCCGGCGGTATACCCCGACCCGCCAATAATACCGATAGATATGTTAGATTTCAAATTTCAATTCTTATAGAAGCCTTATTTTTATAAAGGTTACCTTAGTAGAAAAAAAATAATTTCAAAACGTTGAAAATATTACGTACGTCGTTACTCTAAGGTTTTTATAGTACAATACAAATAAGGTTTTACATTTACGTAATTCGCAACATCTTAACTTACGACTTACGACTTACGACTTTCAACTTACGACTTACGACTTACGACTTACGACTTACGACTTACGACTTACGACTTTTAGCCCATTCACTCCCTCGTGTATTTTCATTTGCATGCTTAGGATGCTTGTAAATCCTTTCACGTCGTCGCCGGTAAAGGCCTTGTTGGTTTCGCCGTACTCGCCGAATTTGTTGCTCATCAGGTCGTGGCAGCTCTTGCAGCCGACGACGGAGAAGTGGTAGGGTTGCAGCTTGACCTCCACGCTTCCGCTCACGTTTTGCTGCGTCGATTCGAGGAATTTTTCGATGTCGCGCATCACCGGTTCGAGGTACTGCGCCTCGTGCAGCAGCATACCGTACCACCCCGCCAGCTGCTCCTTCCAGTACTGCTGCCACTTGGTGAGCACGTGCTTTTCGAGGAGGTGGTGCGCCTTGATGAGGATGAGCGGGGCGGCCGCCTCAAAGCCCACGCGCCCCTTGATGCCGATGATGGTGTCGCCAACGTGCGTGTCACGCCCGATGCCGTAGGGGGCTGCAATGCTTTTCAGCGCGCGGATGAGCGCCACCGCAGGCATTTTTTTGCCGTTGAGCGCCACGGGCTGCCCCTTTTCGAACTCAACGTGCACTTTTTCGCTGCCGCTTTTGGTCGCCTGCGTCGGGTATGCCTCCTCGGGCAGCTCGCCGTCCGACTTGAGCGTCTCTACGCCGCCCACGCTTGTGCCCCACAGCCCCTGGTTGATGGAGTACTTTGCCTTTGTCCACGGAAAATCGTAGCCGTGCTTTTTTAGAAATTCAATTTCCTCCTGCCGCGAAATGGTAAGGTCGCGAATGGGGGTGATGATGCCTATTTGGGGCGCAATGACCTGAAAAATGAGGTCGAAGCGCACCTGGTCGTTGCCGGCGCCGGTGCTGCCGTGCGCAATGTGCGTAGCCCCTATTTTCTTGGCATGCTCCACGATGGCGATAGCCTGAAACGCCCGCTCGGAGCTTACCGAAAGCGGGTAGGTGCTGTTCTTGAGGATGTTTCCGTAAATCATGTAGCGAATGCACTTATCGAAGTACTCCTGCGTAGCGTCAACGTTCACGTGGCTTGCGCTGCCCAGCTCGGCGGCTTTCCGGGCGATGGCGCTAAGCTCCGCTTCGCTGAAGCCGCCCGTGTTGACGAGGGCGGTGTGCACCTCCATCTTTTTCTCTTCTTTCAGATACTTTACGCAAAACGAGGTGTCCAAACCTCCGCTAAAGGCAACTAAAACTTTTTCCATTCTTAGATTTCAGGCTTCAGATTTCAGGCTTCAGATTTCAAATATGCAGCTAAATTAATTGTCAATTCTCAGCTTCTTCTGCTTCATTTTTCTGTACCGCATCCACCAGCGGAAGCGCAGCTTTTGCGCGCGCAGGTTGTGGCGGCGGATGAGATCGATGAGGCGCTGGTAGAGGCTTTGGTGCTTTTTGGGGTCGTACAGCATCCCTACGCAGAGGCACATGCGGCAGCTGTTGCGCTGCAAAATATCGTAGTTGTGGCAGCCCTTGCAGCCGCTCCAGAACTCCTCGTCGTCGGTAAGCTCCGAAAAGGTTACCGGCACGTACCCCAGCGAGGAGTTGATTTTCATCACTGCCAGGCCGGTGGTTATGCCGAAAATGCGAGCTTGCGGGAACTTTTTGCGGCTGAGGCAGAAAATCTTTTTTTTGATTCGGTAGGCGAACCCCATGTGGCGGTATTCGGGGTTGACAATAAGCCCCGAGTTGGCAACAAACCTGCCGTGCCCCCACGTTTCGATGTAGCTGAACCCCACCACCTCGCCGGTATTGACGTCAAGGGCGATGACCGATTTTCCGTCGCGGATTTTTTGCGCGACATACTCCGGCGCGCGCGAGGCAATCCCCGTCCCGCGCTGCTTGGCCGATTCGTTGATGAGCTCGCAGATGCGGGCGGCATGTGCAGCGTGCTCCGCGCCGGCGATGCTGATTTTTACGTTCAATGCTGTAAAATTTCTATCTTGTAGTACACAACTGAGTGGCAAAAGTACATAAAAAAAGCGTACCTTTGCAGCTTTATAAGCCTAATTATACCTAACATCAGCTGATAATTATGAAGCATTTTACTTGCGTAGAAGATATTGGCGATTTAAAAATTGCTGTAAAAGAGGCGCTTGAGGTAAAAAAAACGCCTTTTAAGTGGGATACGCTGGGCAAAAACAAAACCATGCTGCTCATCTTTTTTGACTCGAGCCTGCGCACGCGCCTCAGCACCCAGCGGGCGGCGCTGAACTTGGGCATGAGCGCCATTGTGCTCGATGTGAATCAGGGCGCGTGGAAGCTGGAAACGGAGCGCGGCGTAATCATGGACGGCGATAAGCCGGAGCACATTCTGGAAGCTATTCCGGTCATGGGCTGCTACTGCGACGTTATCGGCGTGCGCTCGTTTGCCCGGTTTGAGAGTAAAGCAGCAGATTACCAAGAGGTTTTGCTTAACCAGTTCATAAAGTATTCGGGTAAGCCTGTGGTGAGCATGGAGGCCGCTACGCGCCACCCGCTGCAAAGTTTTGCCGACCTGATAACCATTGAGGAGCACAAAAAAGTTGAGCGCCCCAGGGTAACGCTCACGTGGGCACCGCACCCGCGCGCGCTGCCGCAGGCCGTACCCAACTCTTTTGCCGAGTGGATGAACGCAGCGGGCTACGACCTGGTCATCACCCACCCCGAAGGCTACGAGCTCGACCCTGCCTTTGTGGGCAAGGCTAAGGTGGAGTACGACCAGCGCAAGGCTTTTGCCGGAGCCGACTTTATCTACGCCAAAAATTGGGCGGCCTACGCCGGCGACAGCTACGGTAAAATCCTGAGCAAGGACAGAAGCTGGACGGTAGACGCCGAAAAAATGGCGCTCACCAACAACGCCTGCTTCATGCACTGCCTGCCGGTGCGCCGCAACATGATTGCTACCGACGATGTGATAGAAAGCCCGCAAAGCCTCGTTATCCCCGAAGCCGCCAACCGCGTGATAAGCGCGCAGGCGGTGCTAAAAAGAATTTTGGAAGAAAATGTTTGGCATATTTAAAAAGAATCCTGCTACGGCTATTTTTGTTAGCCTGCTCATCGCGCTTTCGCTGTGGGGGGCAAACTTTTTTGACCCTATGCAGATCAAAGACGACGTTCCGATGATGCCGCTCGAGCGGTACCTCATGGGGCTGGTAGAGCTAAACCCGCTGCTATCTACCGTTGCCGCGTTCCTGCTTATGTACCTGCTGGCAGGGATGCTTATCCGCCTGAGCGGGAAGCACTTTTTTGCGCCGGAGCAGATATACCTTCCACCGTTTATCTTTGTGCTCATTTGCTCGGCATTTCCTATCCAGAAGTGCATGAACGGCTCGTACATCGCCGCGCTGTGCTTCATGATGGGGCTGTTTCTGCTGCTCAGGGTATACCTCAACAAGCGCGTATTTGCCTCCATATTTTTGGCAGCTATGTTTCTTTCGCTGGCCTCGCTGTTTTCGGCTTCGGCCATTTTGCTTCTCCTGCTTATGCCGATAGCGCTGCCGCTGCTGCGCACGCCCACCAAGTGGCGCGATTGGGTCATTGCCATGTGCGGCGCAGCCTTGCCGTACCTGTATGCCTTTGCTGCTTTCTTTTTTGCGGAGGGCGATGGGTTTGCCCTTTTTCGGCTTCTCTACGGCTGCCTTTTTGCCTCGTCCGACTGGATTTTTGAAAATGGCCGCGTGGTAGAGTGGGTTTACCTCTCCT
>JAIRMD010000220.1 GCA_031258915.1 Prevotellaceae bacterium | reverse complement strand
AAGGGTGTTTCGCGGCTGGCGCACAAGGAGAGCAACCGTGCGCTGACCCTGCAAAAAGAGTTTGGATGCCTGGGCATAGAAATTCAGCTGCGGGGCGACGAAATGCTCATCACCGGCGGAAGCATAAGCGGCGGCTGCGTGAGCTCGCACAACGACCACCGCATTGCCATGGCGCTGGCCACCGCAGGGCTTCGCGCAAGCGGCAACGTGGTCATCGCGCAGGCAGAGAGCGTGGACAAATCCTACCCCGAATTTTGGGAGGCGCTGGAGCGGTTGGCTGCTTTTAAAGTTTAAGGGGAACTCTATAAATTATTTTATACTGCACGCGGGCAGGTTTTGCGCATTGCCCTTTAGGGCATTCATAGCATTCATATCAGTAGAAAAAGCGTATGATGCGTCCCCATTCCCCGTAGGGGAAGCGCTACTACTGCGCAAAACCTGCCCACGTGCAGTATACACCACAAAAATACTAATAATTATTTGATTGTCAAAATATTATTGCATAGTTTAAGAAAAAGAGTTTTTAGGAATCCCCTGAATTTGCCGGATACAAAAAAAAGAATTACTTTTGCGCTGTGCCACCGGTGGAGCAGGTCGTGCGAGCGGCTTTGCACAAGGAGCTTAAAAAAACGGTGACGTAACATTAGCATTCAAATTAACAACAGTAAGCACATGAACTTTTACGCAGATAACAAAGACCTGAAGTTCCACCTGCACCACCCGCTGATGCGCAAGATTGTGGAGCTCAAAGAGAAAGGATTTGCCGACAGAGGCAAGTACGACTACGCGCCGCTGGACGCCGACGATGCGCTGGACAGCTACGACAAAACCTTAGAGGTTGTAGGCAACATCTGCGGCAGCATCCTCGCCGCCAACGCCGAGAGCGTTGACCACGAGGGTCCGCAGGTCGTAGACGGGCGCGTGAAGTACGCCGCCGGAACGCAGGCCAACCACGACGCGCTGACGCAGGCCGGCGTGTACGGAATGTCGCTGCCGCGCGAGTACGGCGGGCTGAACTTCTGCATGGTGCCCTACGTGATGTCCGCCGAGCTTGTAGCCCGCGCCGACGCTGGCTTTGTCAACATCTGGGGGTTGCAGGACTGCGCCGAAACCATCCACGAGTTTGCCTCAAAGGAGATAAAGGACGAGTTCCTGCCGCGCATCAACAAGGGCGCAACCTGCTCTATGGACCTCACCGAGCCTGACGCGGGCAGCGACCTGCAGGCGGTGATGCTCAAGGCAACGTGGGACGAGCCGTCGCAGCGGTGGCTGCTCAACGGCGTTAAGCGATTCATCACCAACGGCGATGCCGACATAAAGCTGGTGCTGGCGCGTAGCGAGGAGGGAACGACCGACGGGCGCGGGCTGTCGTACTTTGTCTACGACAAGAAGGACGGCGGCGTGCGCGTGCGCCGCATCGAAAACAAGCTGGGCATTAAGGGCTCGCCCACCTGCGAGCTGGTGTTCACCAACGCCCCCTCGAGGCTGGTTGGCGATAGAAGGCTGGGGCTTATCCGCTACGTAATGTCCCTCATGAACGGTGCCCGCCTCGGCGTGGGGGCGCAGGGCGTGGGCATCTGCGAAATGGCCTACCGCGAGGCGCTCAAGTACGCCAACGAGCGCGTGCAGTTCGGCAAGGCCATCATTCGGTTTCCGGCGGTATTCGAGATGCTCGCCCTGATGAAGGCCAAGCTGCAAGCCGCGCGCGCGCTGCTCTACGAAACCTCGCGCTTTGTTGACGTTTACAAGGCGTACAGCCTCCTGGCCGAAGACCGCAAGCTCACCCCCGAAGAGCGCAGCGAGCAGAAGGAGTACCAAAAGCTGGCGGACTTCTACACGCCCCTCACCAAGCTTTTTGCGAGCGAGTACAGCAACCAGCTCACGTACGATGCCATCCAGATTCACGGCGGCAGCGGCTTCATGAAGGATTACCCCATTGAGCGTGCCTACCGCGATGCCCGCATTACCACCATCTACGAGGGCACCTCGCAGTTACAGGTGGTGGCGGCCATACGCGGCGTATCTACAGGCGCCGCGCTTGCGCAGATGCGCCGGTACGCAGCAGCGCCGGTGAAGCCGGAGCATGAGCACCTGCGCCAAGCGCTGGACGAAATGACGGCTACGTACGCCAACGCGGTGGCGCAGGTTGCGGCGCTTGCCGAAGCCGAGATCACCGACTTCCACGCCCGCAGGCTGGTGGAGATGGCGGGGCACATCATCATGGGCTACCTGCTCCTTACAGACGCTCAGCGCGACGACGAGTACAGCCGCTCGGCTGAGGTTTTCATCAAGCGGGCAAAATCGTGGAACGCCGAGCGCGCATCCTACATAGCCGACTTCAAAAAAGAAGACTTGGCCGCGTATAAGAGTGAAGAGTGAAGAGTGTCTCATACTTCATTTTCGCTTCGTCAGCTTGATAGTGCCGTCCTTTATTGGCTCAAACCCTTCGCCAAACACGCCCGTAACGCTGGCCGTAGAAACAAAAGCATCCTTGTCTACGTTGTTGATGATGCGGTAAACCGCGTTGATTTCGTACTTGCGCACCACCAGCAGCAGCACGTTTCGCTCATGCTTGGTGTACCAGCCCTTGGCGTAGAGCATTGTTACGCCTCGCCCCAGCACCTTGCAAACTTCGTCGGCAATAGCCTCGTACTGCTCCGAGAAGACGAGCACCTGCAGGCTCTGCTTCGAGCCTACAAGCAGCGCGTCTATCACGTAGGTGGATACCGTAACCATAATGCCGCCGTACAGGAGCGATAGGACGGTGCGGTCGGGCAGAAAAATGGACGAGCCAATGATTATGGCATCGCAGTACAGCAGCACCCGCCCCGGGTTGATGTGCTTAAACTTGCTGACGATGAGGGCAATAATATCCGTTCCTCCCGTATTTCCGCTGCGCGTAAAGGCAATGCCAATGCCTGTTCCCTCAAATATTCCGCCCACGAGCGCCCACAGCAGCAGGTTTGGCTCCGATTTTACCTGCGCTATGAGCGCTTCGGGGATTACCAACGGCAGGTAGTGGAACAGCACCGCGCTGAGCAAAATGCCGTAGATGGTTTTTGCCCCAAAGTGGCGGCCTATAATCCGCACGCCAAGCAGCAGCAGCAGCGCGTTGGCCAGGAGGTAGGAGTAGGAAATCTCAAAGCCGGTGGCGTAGTAAATCAGCGCGCCAACGCCGCTAACGCCGCCGCCCACAATGCCGTTGGGCACAATGAACGCTACCCACGCAAAAACGTAGATGAACAGGCCAACAGAAATGACCGCGTAGTCTTTCAGTACGCTGAAATATTTGCTTTGCATAAAAACGATTTTTCTCCATTCGCTATTCGCCGCCTGCAGCCCTCACATAGTCGCGCACGCGCAGGCGTATGCGCGACACCTCCTTGCGCAGCCCGCTGATGAGCAGCGTGCCGTCGCCCTTTAGCTCCATCGTAATGTCGTCCTCAAACATAGTGAGCACGCGCCGTGCGGGGCTGGATGCGCGAAAAATGAGCTGGTCGCCTTCGCTTTTCGCCAGCCTGTAGCCGCCCTTTGCCATTACCTCGCGCAGCGGCTGCCCGTGCCGCGCCATGCCTCCCCCCGGCAGCGGCTCCTCTACCGACATAAACCCAATAAGCGGGTAGCACACGCCCAGCAGCGACAGCCCAATGAGCAGGCGCGGCGTGAGGAGCGTGGTGAAGTCGGGCATCGTGGCCAGCGATTTTCCGCTCGCCACGTGCAGCACCACGCACAGCAGCGCGAAGAAGATGTTGATGTACGCCACCTGCTTGACCGCCCGTATGGGGTATCGCTTCCAGCTCATCACTTTAAAGCTCATCCGCCAGCTACTTTTTGTGCCACACCAGCGCAGCAGCCCCCAGCACGGAGCCGTTTTTGTTGTTGAGCTTCGAGAGCAGCAGCAGCGCGTTAGGCTCCTGCACAAATTGCCCGTCGTCGGTGCGCTTGCAGAAGTTCTTCAGCATGTTATCGCGCATTGACTTGCGGGTGGGGGTTAGCAGCAGGTCGCCGGCGTTGGCCAGGCCGCCGTAGAGGAATATGGCTTCGGGGCTGCTGAAGGCAACGATGTTGGCCAGCGCCAGCCCCAGCATTTCTCCGGTTTTTTCGAACACCTCCAGCGCTATGCTGTCGCCCTGCTGCGCGGCATCGGCGATGTACTTGGGCGTAATTTCGTTGAACGAAGCCGCCTTGAGCAAGCTCTTGTCGGTAAAGTAGCGGCGCGACATCACCTCAAAGGCGGTTTGCTTTAGCCCCGTTGCCGACACGTAGGTCTCTAAGCAGCCCTGCCTGCCGCAGCCGCAGCGCCGGCCGTTGGGCACCATGATGAAGTGCCCTACTTCGCCCGCAAACCCGTCGCAGCCGTACACCAGCTCACCCCCAACCACAATGCCGCTGCCCAGCCCCGTGCCGAGCGTTATCGACACAAAATCTTTCATGCCCTTGGCGCCGCCGTACACCATCTCGCCAATGGCCGCAGCGTTGGCATCGTTGGTTATCCGGATGGTTAGGTCCGGAAAGTACGCCTGCATGAGCTCAACGAAGGGGACGATTTCGTGCTGCCACGGCAGGTTGGCCGCAAACTCGATGGTGCCCTTGTTGTAGTTGGCGTTTGGCGCTCCCACGCCGATGCCTATCAGCTCAACCGGGGCCTGCGCCTGATGCTGCAAAACAAACGCTGCTTCGCACAGCGACTTTACAAAATCGGCAGCGCTCACCCCCGACGTATTTACGGGGGTCGGGATGCTGCTCTCCACTAAAATATTTCCGGCGCTGTCCACCAGCCCCAGCTTGGCGCTCGTAGCGCCGATATCAATACCTAAGACGACTTTTTCCATTTTGCTTTAATTTGAATATTTGCTCAAAGAGTAAACTTTCTGCAAACATACATGAAAATCCTCGAATTTACAAGCGGGAGCTGTAAATTGTGTATGAAGAGTATGCATACCGAACAATACCTACTTTTTCCACCGCAGCCGCAGGCTGTTGCACACCACGCAAACGCTGCTTAGCGCCATGGCGCCGCCAGCGAGCATCGGGTTGAGCAGAAAACCGTTGACGGCGTAAAGCGCCCCTGCCGCCACCGGAATCCCGATAAGGTTGTACACAAATGCCCAGAACAAGTTTTGGCGAATGATGCTCACCGTTTGCCTCGACAGGCGTATCGCCTCCGGTATCTTCGAGAGGTCGGATGAGACGATGGTCATTTGGGCTGTGTCGATGGCTACGTCGCTGCCCTGCCCCATTGCAATGCCAAGGTCGGCCTGAGCAAGGGCAGCGCTGTCGTTGATGCCGTCGCCCACCATTGCCGCTACTTTTCCTTCGGCTTGCAGCTGCCGGATAAACGCTGCCTTTTGTTGAGGCAAGGCTTCGGCCAGGAAGCCGTCAACGCCAACGGTGGCGGCTACCTCGGCGGCGGTGGCGGCGCTATCGCCCGTGAGCATGTACACCGCAATGCCCTCGCTGCGCAGCTGCCGGATAGCGGTGCGCGACGATTCTTTGACGTTATCGCTAACGGCAATCAGGGCAAGAGCGTTTCGCTCGTCGGCAAACCAGACGACGGTTTGGGCTAGCGCGGCAAAATTTTTCGCGGCGGTAGCCAGCGGTTCGCCTGCGGCAATGCGATTTTCGGCAAGCAGCTGCGCGCTGCCCGCAAAGTAGGTTTGCCCGTCCACCGTGCCTTTCACGCCTTTCCCGGCGAAACTTTCAAAGGCGGTAACCGCACCTTCGGGTACTTCGCTAAAGTGCTGCGCGACGGCCTCCGCCAGCGGGTGCTCCGACTGCGCCTCGAGGCTGCGCAGCGCGGACGCATGACGGCTGTCGCCGCTTGCCCACAGCACCGCTGTTACGGCGGGTTTACCCTCGGTGATGGTGCCCGTCTTGTCGAGCGCCACGGCGCTGACTTTCTTTGCCACCTCAAGGCTTTCGGCATCCTTTACCAGGATACCCTGCTCGGCTGCCTTGCCGATGCCTACCATGATAGCCGTGGGGGTGGCCAGCCCCAGCGCACAAGGGCAGGCGATAATCACCACCGTAACGAACGCCAGCAGGCCATGCGCGGCACCGTTAGCACCGCCTAACAGTGCCCACGCTGCAAAAGCAGCAAGGGCAACAGCGATGACAAACGGCACAAAGATGGCGGCAATTCTATCCACGCGCCGCTGCACCGGCATCTTGCTGCCCTGCGCCTCCCGCACCATGCGGATGATGTGGGCAAGCAGCGTTGCGTCGCCTACCTTCCCGGCGCTGAAGCGAAGGCTGCCTTTTTGGTTAATCGTTCCCGCATATACCTTCGCACCCTCCTGCTTCGGCACGGGTAGCGGCTCGCCGCTCAACATGCTTTCGTCCACGCAGGACATGCCCTCTGTTACTACGCCGTCCACCGCTATTTGTTCGCCGGGTTTTACCCAAACAATGTCGCCTACCGCCACCTGCTCCACGCCGGTTTGCACAGCTTGCCCATCCGCCCGCACCAGCGTAACCGTTTTGGGCTGCAAGCCCATCAGCTTCTTTATGGACGATGAGGCGCGGCTCTTCGCTTTCTCCTCCAGGCAGCGCCCCAGTAGGATGAAGGCGATGATGACGCTCGCCGTTTCAAAGTACACGTGCGGCATCACGCCCCTTGCTAACCAAAACTCGGGGAGCAGCGTGTTGAAAACGCTGAACAGGTAGGCAACGCCTGCGCTCAACGCCACCAGCGTATCCATGCTTGCCGCCCCGTGCCGCAGCTGCCTCGCCGCACGGATGAAAAAACTTCTGCCCAGCCAAAAAACAACCGGCGTGGCCAGCGCCCACATCCACAGGTTGGCAAACGGAGCATCCATAAAAAACATGCTCAGGCCAGCCAGCGGCAGCGATAGCGCAGCAGCTCCCGCCGTGCGGCGCTTGAGGATGCGGTATTCGTTGGCCTGCATGCTGTCGGCTGCTTCGGAGGGGTTATTTTCTATCAGCAAATCGTAACCTTTTGCCCGCACCGCTTCGCGGATGCCGGATAGCGATACGCTCTCAGGAATGTATTCGATAGCAGCGCTTGACGAGGCAAGGTTCACCGCCGCGCTGACCACGCCCTGCCGGCTTCGAATGGCATCCTCTACCGCTCCGGCGCACGCTGCGCAGTGCAGGTGCAGTACAGGGAGAGTAATGCGGATGGCGCTCATATTTTTACTTGTGAGGTTTCTACAGCAAAATGAGGTGAAAAATTCTGGGGAGGTGATGTAAAAATTTGCCAAGGATAGCAGTAAAAACAAAGAAAAATTTTCACTCCACCACCGAAATAAAATCATCAAAAAGCGAAGCTATTTTTTGCAAATAGTCGCATCAGCCTTTCCAAGCTGTCCGTCCAGTGCGCAATCTCTACGCCGTAGAGGTTTTTAATTTTCTCCTTGCCGAGTACGCTGTAGCTGGGTCTCGGCGCAGGCGTGGGGTAAGCGCTGCTCTCGATGGGCAGGACCTTGCAGTGGCGCTTGCCGAGCTTCATGATTTGCACCGCAAAATCGTACCAGCTGCACACCCCCTCGCTGCTAAAGTGGAACACGCCGCCCACAAATTCTTTTTCCTGCGCTGCAACTTTCCCGATAATGCTCAAAATGCAGCGCGCCAAGTCAGCAGCGTTGGTAGGCGTGCCAACCTGATCGAACACCACGCCCAGCTGCGGCTTCTCGGCGCCAAGGCGCAGCATGGTTTTTACAAAGTTGCAGCCGTACTTGGAGTAGAGCCACCCGGTGCGAATTACCAGCGAGCCGGAGTAGCCCAGCGCGGCGATCTCGCCGCGCCGCTTGGTCCTGCCGTACGCCGATTGCGGGTTGGTAGCGTCGTCCTCGCGGTAGGGCGTGTTTTTTCTCCCGTCAAAAACGTAGTCGGTCGAGACGTGAATAAGGTATGCGCCCACCGCTGCGCTCGCCTTTGTCAGGTTGGCCACAGCAAAGTGGTTAATCTTTTCGGCTGCATCTTCTTCGGCTTCGGCTCTATCCACGGCGGTGTACGCCGCGCAGTTGATAGCAAAGGTGGGTTTTGTTTTTGCAAAAAACGCCTGCACCGCCTCGGTGTTGGTAATGTCCAGCTCTGCCACATCGGTAAAAATAAATCCGAGAGAGGAGGCGTAAGCTTGCGCCGCTTCTTTGATTTCGCTCCCGAGCTGCCCGTTAGAGCCGGTTACCAAGATTTTTTGCATGGGGGAAATAATGTTTATGAGGCATTCTGCTTAAAGTATTCAACCGTTTTCCTCAGCCCTTCCTCCAGCTGCACCTTTGGCTGCCAGCCGCCGAGCAGCTCGCGGGCTTTGCCGATTTTGGGCTGCCGCTGCTTGGGGTCGTCGGAGGGTAGGGGACGGAAGACGATTTTTGACGCAGAGCCTGCCTGCGCCAGCACCATCTCCGCCAGCGACAGCATGGTGAACTCGTTGGGGTTGCCAATGTTCACGGGGCCTGTAACGCTGTCGCCGGTGTTCATCATTCGGATGAGGCCTTCGACCAAGTCGTCCACGTACTGGAAGCTGCGCGTTTGCGTGCCGTTGCCGTATACGGTGATGTCCTCGCCGCGCAGCGCCTGCACAATGAAGTTCGACACCACGCGCCCGTCGTTGGGGTTCATGCGGGGGCCGTAGGTGTTGAAGATGCGCACAATTTTAATGCGCACGCCGTTCTGCCGGTGGTAGTCCATGAAGAGCGTTTCGGCGCAGCGCTTGCCCTCGTCGTAGCACGAGCGAATACCGATAGGGTTCACGTTGCCCCAGTACTCCTCGGGCTGCGGGTGCACAACAGGGTCGCCGTAAACCTCGCTGGTAGAGGCTTGCAGGATTTTTGCCCTCACGCGCTTGGCCAGCCCCAGCATGTTGATGGCGCCCATCACCGACGTTTTTATCGTTTTAATGGGGTTGTACTGGTAGTGCACGGGGGAGGCGGGGCACGCCAAGTTGTAGATTTCGTCAACCTCGGCGTAGAACGGCGCAGTTACGTCGTGGCGCACCAGCTCAAAGAAAGGGTTGCTCAGCAGGTGGGCAATGTTGGCCTTGCTACCCGTGAAGTAGTTGTCGAGGCACAGCACGTCGTTTCCCTCGCTCAGCAGCCGCTCGCACAGGTGCGACCCAATAAACCCGGCCCCGCCGGTAACTAATATACGCTTCATAATTTTTTTAGAAGGTTAGGAGGTTTTCTTTTCATAACGTCGAAATTCCATTGTCAAAGGATGTAACCGACGCAGCCAAATACGCTCCAAAACGAAAAATAATTTTGTCAATTCAAAAATGAATACGGATCTTTGCGGCATAGAGTTTTGGAATGGCTGATTAACTATTGCTGGATCGTTGCGGGTTTTTCAGCCGTTTTCTATTACCGACAGTTTACATCAATGTTGGCTTTGTGTAAGTTAGCATACTTTGGAGAGTACCACCCGCCCAAATTACTAGTTAGAGCGGTTTATGCAATTAATCCGGACAATAATCCACGTGGAAATAGTTTCCTTTTTCATCAATCACACAATTAGTAATGATCCAATTAGCTTTATTTTCCCTGTCTATGAAAGTGAGGACAAAAAAATCTCTATCGTCATGGCTAAAGTTTACAATAAACATTTTTTCTTTTTCAACATAATATCCATCTTCGCCATAAGGCTCTATCCGGTGTTTATATATTCTTTTCAATGAATCTAATGCGGCATCAAAATCATGGCCTATTCTACCTTCATATACTATTTTTGAACATTCGGCATATACTATTGTTTCGCGCTCGTAATCATAGTAGCCCCAATTAAAGGTTTTATTGTTTTCAAAGATTGTATCCTCGTCTATTACATTCTCATCAGGGCAGTAGTGCGTTTTCAAATAAAGATTTCCTTTTGTATCAAGAACATCTGCATATAAGCCACACTCTCCGTACGCTATTCCATAAAATTGTCTGTTATCGTAATCAAACAAAACTTCCAATGGCCGCTTTTCTCTCACAGAAGCAATATTCTTTAAATTCCGAAGAGAATCTAATGCAGCATCAAAATTATGGCCAATTTTCCCAACATATTCAAGCGTTTCGCAAGGTCTTTCTTTAAGGCGGATTGCGGTTAAATCTATTTGATTTTCTGAAGTAGAATCTTCAATCACATTTTCATCGCTGATTTCAGTCAAATCTATTTGATTTTCTGAAGTAGTAGGATATTCAGAATTTTCATCACACGCAGCAAAGAACGTAGCAAATAATATGGGTAATAATAACTGTTTCATGGCGTTCTATTTATAATAATTATTTTTCGTTTTTGTTTGAAAGGATACCCTTTTCATACCAGTCTCAATTCTTCAAGTACATTATTTAGGAAGAGTGGGGGAGGAACTTGTGCCACAATTATGAATATCTTCATTTGTTGCGGAAAACTCTGCCCCCAATTCAACTGAGAAACCAGGTTCCAAAGTTATGCTATTCCCTGCTCTCATAATTAAAAAAAAATAAGTGTGTTTTAAAAATATTGCAATCTGAACACTTGATAATCAGCGCGTAAAATATTGCTTTGTAAATGAAAAGAAAATAAAAATCGCACTTACTATCTCAACTACATCAACCGCAAAGATAAGAAAAATGACATAAAATCATCAAAAAAAGTAAAACTTTTTTTTGCAAAAAAAAAGACTCTGCGTTTCCAAGCTGTCCGTTCAGTGCGCAATCTCTACGCCGGGCGCTACGCGCTGCATAATGTGCTTAATTTGCTCTATGTAGTGATGGGCAGGTCTATGAGTTCGCTATCTCGGCTACAACGTTCAGCTTAAAATATTCTACTGTCTTCCTCAACCCTTCAGCTTCTAACTTACGACTTTCCCCCGTCCTATTCCGTAGTAGGCAAATCCATGCTCCTTCATTTCTGCCGGGTCGTATATGTTGCGGCCGTCAAAAACGGCGGGCGTTTTCATCAGCTGCTTGGCGGCGGCGTAGTCGAATACGCGAAACTCCGGCCACTCCGTCATGAGCGCCAGCGCCTCGGCACCTTTTAGCGCGTCGTAGGCCGAGTGTGCGTACTCTACGCTGCTGCCGACGTACTTTTTTGCCTCTCGCATGGCCACGGGGTCGTAGGCCACCGCTACGGCATCGTGCTCCAGCAGGCGGCGTATCACGGTGAGCGCCGGTGCCTCGCGCATGTCATCGGTGTTGGGCTTGAAGGCAAGCCCCCAGATGGCCACGCGCCGTCCCTTTAGGGTTCCGCCGTGGTAGGCGCGAATTTTGTTGAAGATTAAATCTTTTTGCCGCTCGTTGACCAGCTCCACCGATTTCAGAATTTCGAGCGGATGGCCGTGCTCGTTAGCCGTTTTTACGATAGCTTTCACATCTTTTGGGAAGCAGCTGCCGCCGTAGCCCGCGCCCGGGTAGATGAACTGCGTGCCAATGCGCGGGTCGCTGCCAATGCCCTTGCGCACCAGCGTGGCGTCGGCGCCCACCAGCTCGCAGAGGTTGGCGATGTCGTTCATGAAGCTGATTTTTGTCGCCAGCATTGCGTTGGCCGCGTACTTTGTCAGCTCCGACGAGGCTATGTCCATGAAGATAATCGGGTGGCCGTTGAGCAGAAACGGCTTGTAGAGCTTCTCCATCAGCTTCTGCGCCCGCTCGCTTTCGGTGCCGATTACAATTCTGTCGGGCTTTAGGAAGTCCTCAATGGCGTTGCCTTCCTTCAAAAATTCGGGGTTCGACGCCACGTCAAATTCAACCTTTGCGCCGCGTGCGTCGAGCTCCTTTTGCACCGCCTGCTTCACGAGGCGCGAGGTGCCCACCGGCACGGTGCTCTTTGTTACCACAACCACGTAGCTACCAATATGCTTCCCAATCTCCGACGCTACCTGTAGCACGTAGCTCAAGTCGGCGCTGCCGTTCTCGCCCGAGGGCGTGCCCACCGCAATGAACACGGCGTCGGCGTCGGCCAAGCTGTCGCAGAGCGAAGTGGTGAAGCTCAGGCGTTTTTTTTCAACGTTACGCCGCACCACGTCGTCAAGTCCCGGCTCCCATATTGGTATTTGCCCGGCGTTGAGCGCGGCAATCTTCGACTGGTTTACATCCACGCAGGCGACCGTAAGCCCTGTTTCGGCAAAGCAAGCGCCGCTTACCAGCCCCACGTAACCAGTTCCTACTACTGATATTTTCATACGATAAATAGGTGTTATAAATTTTTCAATTATTCATAAATAGCTGCACATACACAAAGACCAGCGGTAGCGAGAGCAGCGCAGCGTCGAACCTGTCGAGCAAGCCGCCGTGCCCGGGCATGATAGTTCCCGAATCCTTAACGCCGGCGCTACGCTTGAGCATGGATTCCACCAAATCGGCAAGCACGGCGGTAAGCGAAATGATAACGCCAAACGATACCAGATGTATCAGCGCTACGTCGCCAAACAGCTGGTGCAGCCCCCATGCGGCAGCAAGCACCGAGACGATGCCGCCGATGTATCCCTCCCACGATTTTTTGGGGGAAACGGCGGGAAAAAGCTTGTGCCTGCCAAAGGCAAGGCCGAAAAAGTAGGCGAAAGTGTCGTTTGCCCAAAGCAAAATAAAAAAGCTGCACATGGCGTTAACCCCGGTAGCCTCGTACACAAAGCTTGTCAGCGAAAACGGCAAGGCCACGTATATAACGCCCAGCAAGGTGTAGGCAATGTTGGTAAACGGCATGTTTTTTTTGCGAAACAGCTCCGCATAAAACACAAAAACAGCCAGCGGCACCGGCAAGTAGAAGAAGATGCGGTTATAGGCTTCGTCCAGCAGGCCGAACGATCCGGCGTAGCACGCCGCAAATACCGCTACGCCGCACAGCAAGCCGGCAATACGCTGCGGTTTTACCCCCGTTTTTGCGGCAATGCCGTAAAACTCGTGCATAGCCACCACCATCGCAAATACCATAACGCCGGCAAAGGCTTGCGGACACAGGTATAGCGATCCTAACATCAGCATTACGTATGCTGTTCCCGACAGGATTCGCGTAAGCAAGTTATTCAGCTTCATGTATAAATCGTGATTGTGCTGCGTTTATGATTGCGGGATATACTTTGCTGCCGCCTCCTTGTCCGATTCGTGCACGTACAGCTCCACTTCGCCAACGTTCAACATTAACAACTCCGAATCGCGGTGGTTAAGCACCACCGCGCATATATTCTCTTCCTCCAACCGCTGCCTTAGCAGCTCTACCGTTATTGCATCGGCAGATTCATATATTTTAATCCAGCCCTGTTCCATAGTCCAATTATTTTAAAATATTTAATTTTTTGCAGGTTTTTCCTTCTTCTCCTTGCTGAGACTACCCCTAACGCTATGCCGGTGCATTTTCTTCCTGCTTTGGTTGATTTTCACCCTCAACTTTATTTTCTGTTGGCGTCGGTTTCGGCAAGGGAATATCAAATAGCGATTGCTCCGTAACCGGCGTGGGCGTAGGCTCGGCAGCAGCTTCGGCTTCGGCTTTAGGCTTGCGCGATCTCCGTTTGGGTTTTTCCTGCTCTGCGGCGTTAGCGTCGGCAGTGGCGTTAGCGTTAGCGCTATCGTTGGCGGGAGCGGAAATGAGCAGGTCGTTGTGGTCTCCCTTGCGCTTGCCGAATATTTTTTCCAAGTCTTCGCTGAAAATAACCTCTCGCTCCAGCAGCAGGTCTGCCAGCTGCTTTAAGCCCTTTTTGTTTTGCGTCAGCACCTGCTTTGCCAGCTTGTACGCCTTATCTATCAACGCCTGCACCTCCTCGTCGATGGTTTCGGCGGTTTTTTCGCTGTAGGGCTTCGAGAACGAGTAGTCTTGCCCCGTAGAGTCGTAGTAGCTCAGGTTGCGCAGCTTGCCGCTCATGCCAAAGTAGGCAATCATGGAGTAGGCCTGCTTGGTCACGCGCTCTAAGTCGTTGAGCGCTCCGGTTGATATTTTGTGAAATGTCAGCTCCTCAGAGGCTCGTCCGCCAAGGGTTGCCGCCATTTCGTCCAGCAGCTGCTCCTGCGTGGTGATTTGCCGCTCTTCGGGCAAATACCACGCAGCGCCAAGCGATCGTCCGCGCGGTATGATGGTTACCTTTACCAGCGGGTTGGCATGCTCCAGCAGCCAACTCACCGTGGCGTGCCCGGCCTCGTGGTAGACAATAGTGCGCTTTTCCTCCATCGAAATAATTTTGTTTTTCTTCTCCAGCCCGCCTATAATGCGGTCAACGGCGTCGAGAAAATCCTGCCTGTCGATGCTCGGTTTCATTTTGCGGGCGGCAATGAGCGCCGCTTCGTTGCAGACGTTGGCAATGTCTGCTCCCGAAAATCCGGGCGTTTGTTTGGCCAAAAAATCAATTTCAAATCCGTCCACCAGCTTTAGCCCCCGCAGGTGCACCTTGAAAATTTCGAGGCGTTCCTTCAGGTCGGGCAAGTCCACGTGAATTTGCCTGTCGAAGCGGCCTGCGCGCAGCAGCGCACGGTCGAGAATATCGGCGCGGTTGGTTGCCGCAAGGATGATTACGCCTGAGTTGGAGGCAAATCCGTCCATTTCGGTGAGGAGCTGGTTGAGGGTATTTTCGCGCTCATCGTTGGTGGTAAAGGCAGTTTTATTGTTGCGGGATCGGCCAATGGCGTCAATTTCGTCGATGAAAATAATGCAGGGGGCTTTTTCTTTTGCCTGCTTGAACAAATCGCGCACGCGCGACGCACCCACTCCTACAAACATTTCCACAAAATCGGAGCCGGAGAGGGAGAAGAACGGGACGTTTGCTTCTCCTGCTACCGCTTTTGCCAGCAGCGTTTTGCCCGTACCCGGCGGGCCTACAAGCAGCGCACCTTTGGGTATTTTACCGCCAAGGTCGGTGTAGCGCTTGGGATTTTTGAGAAAGTCCACGATTTCCATAATCTCCACCTTAGCTTCCTCCAGGCCTGCTACGTCGTTGAAAGTAATGCGCACTTTGCTGTCCTTGTCGAAGAGCTGAGCTTTTGATTTGCCCACGTTGAAAATACCGCTACCCATTCCGCCACCCATGCGCCGCATAAGGAGCATCCAAATGCTAATAACCAGCACCACCGGCAGCAGCCAGCCAATGATATTGCCCAGATAGCTTGTATGCTCTATAAATTCGGGCTCAAGGCGATCGCCTTCGGCAAGATTTTCCTGCGCTTGCGCCAGCTGGTCTTGAAACGCTTTGGTATCGCCTATGGTGAAAAAGAAGTGCGGTCCTTGCTTTGAGGGCGAGCCAAAAGTACCATCAAACCGGCTTGAATAGCTCTCCAGCTTGTCGGGCTTGATGTACACCTCAACTTTGCGCGCATTGGTAACTACCACAATTTTGGAAACATCTTCGTTTGCTATCATTTTGGTGCGCACCTCCCGCCACGTTGTCTCTACAGGGTTGCCGGAGTTTAAAAAGTAGTTGACGCCAAAAATACCTGCAATAATTAGGGCGTAAATCCAATACACATTGTTGTTGGGCTTTCCGCTGCCTCGCGGCGCTCTTTCCGCAGGTTGCGTTGTTTTTTTGTTTCTTTGCTCCATCGTCATATTGGGGATTGTTGATTTATGTGTTTATAATTGGGGAGGGTGCGGTTACAGCTTTCTTTGCCGCCGACGCCGGCTTTTTTGCCGCCGGGCCGGTTGCCTTTACGCCTGCGGTTTTTTTTGCGGCAGCAACTTTTTTGGCGCCGCTTGCTTTACTCGCCCCAGCCGCTTCTTTAGGTGCGGCAACTTTTTTTACCGGACGCCCGGGTTTCTTTGCTGCAGGCGCTGATTTTTTTGCTTCGGTTTTCCTGTTTGCCGCTGCTTCGGAGGGTATGTTTTCTGTTATTGCTGCTTGCGGTTCGTCGCTGTATCGCTGCTGTCCGGCGTCAGCCCATAGCGCCTCGAGGCGATAAAAATTGCGCGCTTCGGTTTGGAAAATATGCGCCATCACGCTCACGTAGTCAAGAATTATCCAAATAGCATTTTCAAACCCTTCGCGGCGCACCGGCTTTTCTCCCAAAGTTTCACGCACCTGCTCCTCTACGTTATCGGCAATTGCTTCAACCTGCGTGGTAGAGTCGGCGTTGCAGAGCACAAAGCTGTTCGCTATTGCGCCGTCAATGGAGCTCAGGTCGAGGCTCATCACATTTTGCGCTTTTTTGTCGAGCATGGCCTCAGCTATAGCGCCGCAGAGCAGCTTTATGGTGGCGTCGCCGGCAGCAGGTGAAGCTTGTCTTTTTTTTGTCATTAAAATGGTATAAAAATCAGTACTAAAAAATAGCGCCCACGTGGCGCCACAAGGGTAACGCCAAAATTAATTTGCAAAGTTACAAAAAAAAATGGCAAATATTTACTTTTTTGAGAAATGTTCCGCTTTGCCGGATCGTGATTTCCGATTTTTTGTTTGTTTGTTGAAAAATTTTGCTATTTTTGCATCTAATTATTTACAAAATCATGCAACTAAAACGCAGCATTGTACAATACAGCAGCAAATTTTCTTACTCCGCACGCACAGCTACCCCGTACGCACAGCCTGCGGTTTGTGACGCGCACACAGTAACAGGCGCGCGCGCTCACACACACACACCCACACACACACACACACACACACACACACACACACACACACACACACACACACACACACCTCACGCGCGCGCGCGAAAAGATAGTAAAATTTTCTTTAAAACAAAACATCCATAGCTATTTGGGTTTCTTAAAAAATCCAAATATTATGGCTATGCCGTGCATATACATAAATTAAAAAGGGTTTTTTAAGTTTAAAATCAATTAAAATCGAATCAAAGCGTATGAAAACAAAAAATGTATTATTTGGACTCTTGCTCACAGGGGCAATGATGATTTGCTTACCGCCGCTTTCGGCAAAAACTTGGTACGTAAACAGTGGAACTGTATCATGGTCGGGAA
>JAIRMD010000100.1 GCA_031258915.1 Prevotellaceae bacterium | reverse complement strand
CCGGAGTAGGGGCCGGGCATGTTGCCGTTGTCGTAGGCCTGCGCAAAGGCGTAGTAGCCGTGCGTGCTGATTACCTGATTGGCCTGCTGGTAGTACTGCAAGCCCTTGATGTCGTTAGTCAAAGCGCCGGGCAGCGCGTTGAACGTTACCATCTCCAGCTGGTCGCCAATGCTTGCGTCGCCAAGTATCATTTGGGCGGTTTCGCACGACTGCATCTGCTCCACCACCGAGCAGAGCTCCAATCCGGTGAGGGACGATTTACCGGCAAGCATTTCGTTGCCCGATTGCATCCCGTGAGGTTGACCGTGATCGCACAGCAAATGGTTTCTTCCGTGAGTGTAGGCGTCTCTGTCTGCTTGCGCCTGCGACTTCTGAAAATAAATTGCAGGCATTTTCATGGCCTGCGGAACATTTACGTTGTGCTTGGGCTGAAAATCCGTTCCGAACTGGTTGAACAGGTTGTTTGTAAAAATATCCGTCCATGGGTATGCCTGACTATGGAGCTTGTCGGCGAGGTCGAGCAAAAAAGCGTCGCCGGTACGGTTGTAGAGCCAGAAAACGATTTCGATGTTATCGCCTGCTCTGGACTTTCCCCAGCTGCTCAGGGGCTGACTGCCGATTGTGCTGTTTTGGTATTGGAAATACTTGGTGAAAAAAGGTATCACGCGAGCATCACCGGTTGCCTCGTAGTAGTCGCGAATGGCGTAGAGCATAGGCATACGCGCCCACCAGTCGGTGTTGGCGGGGGGGCCAAACATGCCGCTGCTCTGCTGGTTGTCGAGCGACCAGTCTATCCACTTTTGGGCTTTTTCCTTTAGCTCCTCGTCGTTGAGCACGTAGGCGAGGGCTACCAACCCCTTGGCGTAGTATGGGGCGCGCTCCCAGCTGTCGCCCGTGCCGCCGAGCCAGTCGCTGCCCGCGCCCAAATCGCCGTCGCCGCTGTAGAGCGATTCGGCGTGCCCGGTCAGGCCTTCCTTTTGCAGCTCCAGCTGCTTTAGCAGCCACCCGTTGGCCCTGACAGCGCCTATGGGCAAGGCGGTAAACGGAGTCGCGGCAAGCGGCGCCCGGTTGCCGATGTAGTTGTCCACCCGTGCTTCGGGCGCAGGGCCGAATATCCGGTTAACAGCGGCGGCGTACCTGCTTAAATCCCACGACTCGTCGTTATACACCCAGAAAAACCCGCCGGTAACGTTTTTACTCGTTTTCCAGTCCTGCATTACGGCTTTCGTCTCCTCAAAATCCTGATAGTTAAGCCTTCCGGCGTGAAGCGGGATGCCCGCTATGTGCCAGTCCAAAGGGTTGTTGCCCGCGCCGCCGTCGTAGCACTGAATCAGCACCCGCTCCACAGCGCCGGGGCGAGCTTGGTTAACTCCGTTGGCAAGGCTTGTCCAGTAGTCTTTTCGAGTGTAGGGAGCCAGCGTGGTTTTATACCCGAGGTCATCCATCATGAGGTGAAAGGCCACAGCCGAGCTTACGTCGTAGGCGTGCTCGTCGTCGTTGTTTACGGCATCTATTTCGGGTATTGCCTCTTTCAGCGCCTTGAAGTTTCGGTGTAGCGCACCGCTTTCCCCTAACCCGTTGGCGTTGAAGATTTGCCTAATGTTATCGTAGGAGGTATTCCCCCATCCCCCGATGCAAATTTCGATTCGCTCAATGGACGTTGGCTGTGCCTTCAGCGATTTGATGTCCGACACGTAGTGGGGATGCTTTTGGGCAAAAACGTACTGCCCGTTACGGCAAATCGTATCGCCGTCGGTGGTTAGCGAGCCGTCCTGCTCAACGTGTACGTTGAACAAAATCACGTACTGAAAGCCGGATGCCTTTAGCTTATTGATTGTTGCCGGACGCGCCCGGCGGATGTGGCCGCCCACGTACACCCCCGACTGCGCCATGCCGTCCGGAATTGCCGCAAGCGTAAGCGTGAGGGAAGCGAAAATGCCCGCCGCGCAAGCCAACCCTCGCAAATGTAATGCCTTTTTGATTTTTTTCATGATTTATTGGTTTTTTCAATTTTTGTCCACAGATTGTTCTTCTTGTCCGCAGATTATCGCTAATTTTATCCGGACAGAGCAGTGATAAAAAATTAATCGCTTATTTTTATCCAGATTTCGTTAAATTCATTGCTAATCCCTTTCAGGTAAAGATGGTTATCCTCTATTTTATAGAAGAATTGAAAGCTTCGCGATAACATCGGCTTTATCTGCGAATCGGTGTAAATAACGGTTTCCGTCATCTTATCCTCGCCTTCGGGAGTGATGACGCCTATGAAATCAACATAGGTTGTGCTGTTTTCCTTATCTACCTCCAAAACGACGTAGGATTTTTTCGTATAAATTTTCTGCCGCACCTTCGGGCTGACAGCTGTTTTTCCGTCCGGTGCACACAGCTCCCATCGTCCTATGAGCTGTTCATTCACACGGTCATTCTGCTTCCAAGGCAACCACGCTGCCGCAGCAATGGTAAGGTAGCCAACAGCGGAGAAAAATAATCCTCCCGCCAAAACAATTGCAAATACATGCTTTTTCATAATTTTTTCTTTTTTTTGATGTGTTGAAAATAAATTAATTCAGATTTTCCACCTTCGGAAAAATCGCCATTTTCTATTAAACCCCCTACGGGGAAGGCCCCACGTCGTCGCCCATGCCCATGCCGCCGTTTGCCGCATAGGGTTTTACCCTATGCTAAGTTGTTGCGCCCCTTTGGGGCTTTTCCGTCTCGCGCCGTCATAATGTCTTCCCGTCCCGTTAGGGACGGTATGTGGGTAAGAATGGGCTTGCGCCAGCCAATTCCTAACGGAATGAAAAAAAAACAGAAACATTGATTTTCATTTATTTACAAAAATAATTATTTTGTAATATTCTTATATTCAACGAATCAAACAGCTTGCGAAAGTTGAATTATAAATCAACAAGATAGACTACTTGCGAAAGTTGAATTAGTAAATTTACGTTCCATTTTGTGTTGATTGTTTACATTTTTTCGTTCCTAAAAGTGTAAAAATACTACATTTTTCTGATGCGCAAAAATCTTACCGTGCTGTTGGGCGCTGTGGGTGCTACTTTCGCTAATCCTTCATGAACATAATCGCTTCGCGGGCGTTGCCGGTTACGAGGTCGAGGAGGTGCACGCCTGCCGCGAGGTCAGACACGTCAACTGCTGCGTCGTAGGGCGGGGGTGATTTCTCCAGGCGGCCGGCGAGGCTGTATATGCCCCTGATTTGGGTGGCCGGGTGCTGCCTGACGATGTTGAGGATGCCCGCCGCCGGGTTGGGGTAAACCCAGGTGGTGTGCTTTTTTACGGCCTCCACAGCGCTGGGCTTTTCCGGCTCTTTCGGGTCTTCCGGCTCGGGGTCAGGCTCCGGCCCCGGCAGGGTCAACCGGTAAACGCCCACGTCGATGTACTGCCCGCCTGTCGTCTGGTGGCAGTGCACCGCAATGGTGTTGTCGCCGCCCGGCGCCAGGGCGTTTTTGGCCGCCGCAGGAATGGCGAAAAAGCGGTAGTTGGTGGTGTAGCCGGTTACGCGGAGCGCCTCCACGCCGTTGATGTAGACCTCGCAGTCCTCGTCGTGGTAAACCTTGAGCACCAGCTCCCCCGTGTCGAGGGCGTTGGCGGGGAGGGCAAAGGTGCGGCGCAGCCAAATATCGTTCGTGCTCCACCGCGTTGTGATCTTTGCGTTGGGGGGGTTGTTGTTGCCAAAGCCGCCGTTGCCTACCTCCCACGCCTTGTCGTCAAAATTCGTCCCCGTCCACCCGGCAAGGGGCGTGGCGGTGGCGTAGCGCCAGGTTTGGCTTCGGTCGTCGGCGGTGGCGAGGATATCCTCGTAGCGCCTGTTTTCGTTGATAATCCGCTTGTTGACCTCGGCAAAGCCGGCAATGTCGCCCTTAAACACCTTGCGGTCGTAGGTCATCAGGCCGTTGAGCTCCATCTCCACGTCGGTGATTTCGGTGTAGACGGCTGCGCTAAGCCCCTTGCTGCCCTTGAAGTCTATCAGCATGTCGCCGTAGAGCGCGTAGGTTTCCAGCAGCTCGCTGTAGGAGTTTACCGTTTCGTAGGGGTTTCCGGCCTCCCAGATGTGTCCGTTTTCGTAGTATCCAATGCCGCCGTACTCGCCGCAGACGAGTATTTGGCCGTTGTTGGGCGGGCAAACGGGCGCGGGGTAGCTGTGGTAGTCGCGAATATCGGTGTTGGTATTGCCGTACCTCTCATCATCATTAAAGCCGCTGTTTACGTTTACCAGGCGGCTATCGTCCCAGTCTTTGATGCGGCTTACTACCGTAGCTTCGTTGTGCAAGCCCTGATGCTCGTTGAACGGCACCCACGAAACGATGCAGGGCGAGTTCCAGTGGGTTTTTATCATTGCCTCCAGCTCGCGCAGGAAGGCTGTCCGCTCCTGCGTTGGCACCGGGCGGCCTCCGCCAATGTAGGAGTTCATCGAGGGCATGTCCTGCCACACCAGCAGGCCGAGCTTGTCGCAATGGTAGTACCAGCGGTAAGGCTCTACCTTGATGTGCTTGCGCGTCATGTTGAAACCGTAGGCTATGGTTTTTTCGATGTCGAATCGGAGCGCCTCGTCGGTGGGGGCGGTGTAGATGCCGTCGGGCCAAAACCCCTGGTCGAGCGGCCCCATCTGGAAGAGCGCCTTGTTGTTGAGGCACATCCTGCGGTAGCCGTTCACCTCGCGGTAGGAGATTTTGCGCATCCCGAAGTAGGTCGAGACCGAGTCTACGGCCTTGCCGCCGTCGAGGAGGTAAATTTTCATGTCGTAGAGGAAAGGGCTATCGGGCGACCACAGCTTGAGGGGCTTTGGGATGTCGAGCGAGAGGGCTGCGGCGATGCTTTTCTCCACCGACGCCACCTCTACGCCGCTGTCGTAGATTTTAAAGCGCAGCTTTGGCGCGGCGATGCTGCTGCCTGCGACGCCGCCGTTGGGGTAGAACGTCAGCGCGGCGTTGTCGATGTCCGGCACCATGCGGAATCCGTCGCTGATGTAGGCCTGCGGCACGGCCTCGAGCCACACCGTTTGCCAAATACCGGTGGTGGCGGTGTACATGATGCCGCCCGGGTAGAGGGTTTGCTTGCCGCGCGGGTAGCCCTTGGCGTCGGTCTCGTCGCTCACCCGCAGGGCTACGTCCTGCGCTCCGCTGCCGGTGAGCGCCGAGGTAACGTCAATCGTAAAGGGGTCGTAGCCGCCCTCGTGCGTCCCTACGCTACGGCCGTTGACAAAGACTTCGCAGCGGTAGTCCACCGCCCCGAAGTGCAGCAGCGCCCGCTGCCCCGCCCAATCGTCCGGCACCGTGAACGCGCGGCGGTACCACACGTGGGTATGGTTCGTCTCCATGATACCCGACAGGGCCGACTGCACCGGAAAGGGAACAAGGATTTCCCGCGCAAGGTCGCCTGCGGGCAGCGCCTCGCCTGCGCTCGCGGCAGGCTGAAACTGCCAAATGCCGTTCAGGTTGAGCCACCGCTCGCGCACCAGCTGCGGGCGCGGGTACTCGGGCAGGATGGGGTCTGCTGCCTTTAGCGATTCGCCCCACGGGGTCATCAGCTTGGCGGTTTTCTTTTGGTAGGGCGCGGGGGTTGCCGTTGCCGTTGTTGTCGCCGTTGCCAGCGCAAAGCCGCAAAGCGCGGCGGCGGCGCGTAGGAAATGTCTGTTCATGCTCTAAAAATGTTTTTTGTTTTGGTTTAAAGTGTTACATAAAGCCCAATAAATATTTTCCGTTAATCGATATTTATTGCGTTAAAAATAAATTTTTTAAGGGTTCGAGCCGCACGAGGTTTTACCCTGTGCTATTGATGCCGCACAGGGTTTTACCCTGTGCTAAATTGTGACGCCCCTTTGGGGCTGGCCCCGCCGCAGCGTCATAATGTCTTCCCGTCCCGTAGGGACGGAATGTGGGTAAAAACGGGATTTTTTCAAGAAAAATCTCATCACGTTTGAACACCCGCCCTTTCAGGGCTGCGCTCATCACCTTACCAGTATTTTACAGGTTGCCGTTGTGCCCTGCGACGTTTTCACCGAAACGATGTAAATTCCCTGCGCCAAGGCGGACAAAGGGTATTCGCTTTTTGCC
>JAIRMD010000173.1 GCA_031258915.1 Prevotellaceae bacterium | reverse complement strand
CGGCGGGGCTTTACAGCATCGAGCAGGCGGCTCACCACCTGCGCTACGCCGTTGAAGTGACCCGGACGGTGCGCTCCTTCCATCACCTTGTCCAGCAGCCCAAAGTCGAACGTGCGCGTGTCGGGCTCGGGGTAAATCTCTTTTTCGCTTGGCGCAAATGCAACGTCGCAGCCCGCCGTTTGCAGCAGCTGCACGTCGGCGGCGAGCGTGCGCGGGTAGCGATCAAGGTCGCCCTTGTCGTTAAACTGCGTGGGGTTTACAAAAATGCTGACAACCGCCACCTCGCACTCTTTCTTGCAACGCTGCACCAGCGACAGGTGCCCGCGATGCAACGCCCCCATGGTGGGTACAAACCCTACCGTCTTTCCCCGATCTTTCTCCTCCGACAGCTGCTGCCGAAGCTCTTGTACGGTTTTTATAAGTTTCATCTTTTTTGTTTAGGAATTTAGGAGTATAGGAGTTTTAGGAGTATAGGAGTTTTAGGAGTAATAGGAGTATAGAATGGGGGACAGCTTGAGTACGACAATATTTGGTTGGCATGACGCTAACTTCCCAAGCACCCGATTCAAACCGCAAACACCTCCTCCAGCACGGCCAGCGAGCGGATAGGGTTTGACATGCCGAGGTGGGAGCAGTAGTAGTCGAGCAGCTTACGCAGCAGGAGGTTTCGTTGCCCCCTGGAGGTTTGTATGTGCTGCAAGTCGTCGAGCGCTGCGCCGAGCAGCTTGCCCAGCAGCGCCGACGTAGGCTTGTCCATAAACACGCCGTGCGGCGGCGCAAAAGGGACAAACACGCCGTTCTTCATGTCAAAGTAGGCATACTCTTCGCTGTGCGCATTGCCGGGAAAAAAACCCAGATGTCGCGCCAGCTGCGCCAGAAAGTAGAGGTGGAAGTTCGGCACGCCCTGCTGCATTTCGTCAAGCAGCAGAATGTAATTGCGCAGAAACCCAAACAGAGCTTCGTTTTGCTCCTCCTCGCGAATGAGCTTGTAGAGCACCTCGCCAATGAAAAGCGCTATCACATTTTTGTGTACATCAAAGGGCAGGCTTTGCAGCGGCACGCTGGCGCGAAATTCCTTCATGCGGCACATTGCGCCCTGCTTCCGCACGGGGTACGCCTCAATGTCGAGCAAAAAAAGCGGCTGTATGAGCGATGATTTATGGCGCCGCGTTGTGCCGCGTACGCCGTTGAGCATGTAGGTTTGTCGTCCCTGCATATCGGTGTAGATGTGCGCGATAATGCTCGATTCTCCGTATTTGATGCTGTGCAGCACTATGCCGCGAAGCTTACCCATTTTTATTTGTAATTAGGAATTAAGAATTTTAGTTTTTGCAAGCTTCTTAATTTGTTGAATGTTAGAATTTTATAATAACCATTGCTTTTATAAATCAATAGTGTCATAAATTGGTGGCGCAAAAAACCTCATTTACACCTAATTTTAACAACAAAACAACCTCAGTAGCAGATGGATATAGTGTAAACAGCAACCTCCCTCCCCGCAGGGATGTAAGAACGAGATGCACCTTGCAAAAGTTGAGTAATTAATTTATCACCAGCAACTTTACGACTTTGCTTTCCTTCCCCGTTTGGTCGGCGAGGAAGATGAGGTACACACCGGTTGCCACGCGCCGCCCGTTGAGGTTCTGAACGTCCCACGTAATTGTCCCGCCGTTGGCGGTGGCAAAGAACACAAGGTTGCCCGACACGTCTGTTATCTTCACCGAGGCGTCTTCTACGAGGTTGGTGATGGTAACCGTGCTCATGTTGGGGCGCACCGGATTGGGAAATACTTTCACCTCGTCGAAGTTGAGCTTTCCGGCGGTAGCGTCGCTGTAGAAGCCGACCATCCCCTTATCTGTGGCAAAAATCACCTCTCCGGTTTGGCTGTTCACGGCGATGTCCCGTATGTTGTTTGAGGGCAGGGGGCTGTTTTGCGCGTTGAAGGCGTGCAGCTGCTCCACGCCATCGTCGGATTGCAAAAACACGCCGGCGTTGCGCGTACCCAGCCACTTGCGGTTGCCGCCGTCCACCGCTATTGCCGTTACATCTTCGTACTGCAGCAGGTAGGCGGCGTAGCCCGGAATTTCCGTGGGGATTTTTATCCGTTGCCCTTGCGGAGCGTCGGCAAACGGGTCGCCAACCATGCTGTACACTATCACCCCCTCGTCTGTCCCCAGCCAGATGGCGCCGTTCCGGTCGGAGGCGAGCGCGTAGATGTTGCCCACCGAAAACGTTTCGTCGCTGCCCACCGCCACCTTGCAGACGGAAGCCTTGTCGTCGTCGGGGTCGGCAGGGTTGATGCCGGGCGAGTAGAGGTACAGGCTGTTTGGCTCGGCTATCCCCCAAAAAACGTTGTTGGCAAGCGCAGCGCTTCCCAGCGGTTTTGATTGCAGCGCGCTGCTCGAAAGTGCGCTCCACGAGCCGTCGGCGTTGCGCTGCCGGATGGGCGCTGCGCTGTTTGAGGCAAAGGCAAAAAGATTTCCGTCGGGGTCAAAGGACATGCCGCGTATATCGCTCCCCGACAAACCTGTGCCCGACAAGCTTGCGCCGTTGAACGTTGTTACGCCGCTCGGCGTTGCCACAAAGATTTCCGCCGGATTTTTCGGGTTTATTTTTACCGCGTTAACGCCGGTTATTTGGCTGCTTGCGCACCCTGTCCATGCGCCTTTGCTCTCCAGTATGCTCAGCGTGCCGGCTGCTGCGGCAACGATTTTCCCGCCGTGCTCGCTGAGGGCGGCAGCTTGGTTTTTCATCGGGCTGTTGGGCAGCGCCTGCGCAAAAGCGCCGGTGGCGTTGACCACCAGCCCCAGCTCAGCGTCGGCAATGCAGATGCCGGACTTGTATGCCGCCACCCTGCGCGGGCTAAACGAGGTTAACCCGCCGCCGTAGCTCGAAATGTTTTTTTGTGGGTTGTCAACGTTGTGCAGCGTGGTTGCGGTGGCAACCCAAAGCTCGCCGCCGGCAACGCTTAGCGCACGGGGGGTGGGGTAGGAGCCTTTCTGGGTAAAACTTTGCAAGTCGGTGGTAGCTTGCAGCGTGCCGTCGGCCTGCAGCGCGTACAGCGTGCCGTCGGCTACGGCCAGCGAAATAACGTTGCTGCCCGGCAGCTCGTGCCGCCAGCCGGTGGCGTTGTAGCGAGTTGAGCTGTTTTTGTCCGCCACGTACAGGCCTTTTGGGGTTGCCGCCGCTATGCTGCTTCCAAGCAGCGCTATGTCCTGCACGGCAAGCGTGTCGTTGCTCCTGTCGATGTAGTAGTTGGCGCGTATTTCCTCGTTTCTCAGCTCCAGCACCTGCGCGTTGGTGGCGACAAAAATCAGGTCGTCTACGCGCAAAAAGCGGTTGATACCCTTGCGTCCGTGCGTGGCAAAATTTTTCCACGCCTCCAGCGTTCCGGTTTGTCCGCCTTGACGAATTTTGCGCAGATTTGCGCTGTGGAGCACGTCGATGCTGCCGTTGTCGTACCCCACAAAAATGTATCCGCTTGGCGCATCGTAGAGCGCCGCCGTCAGCCCAACCGCGCTTAGCCCGTTTACCTTAGAAATTTTTTCCACCTCGCCGTCAAAAAAGATAAGCCCCGCCGCCGTTGCGCATATCACCTGTTCGCCCTGCACGAGCACATCTGCGCCCTGCGTGTAGGCAAGGTGGTCGCGCCATGCGCCCGTTTTTTGCGCAGGCAGCGCAGCGGGCGGCATGAGCATGGCGAGCAGCGCTATTCGGAAGATGCAGGATTTGGGGAATTTCAAAATTCAAATAGTTGGCGTAAGACAATGGTGGTGCAAAGGTACATGATAATTTTCAAATTGCGCACATGCTCGCAAAAAGGTTAAGTCTTTTTTTGAGGTGCTATCCTTTTTTCTGTGCTATCGTCTGCCATTGGGCTACATAAGTGTGGTGGGCGTTGGGGGAGATTGGCTGCGCCGAGCTCCGCTTCGCTCCGGTTCCTCGCTGCGCTCAGGGCAGGCTCTGCGGGACAAAAGACATTCTCAACCCTTGATTCGCATTTCATTGAATATCATAATGTTTGCTATTCTTTGGCAAAGGTTATATCGCTATGATTATCTGCTAATTATAAATCATATCAATAAAGCATGGACACCACCTTAAAATCAGGGATAAAAATATAATCGCCGGGCATGGATTTACCCCCTCCCCTCTCTGCAATTTTAACCAATTGATTGCCACGCAATTTACATGGAGCATACTTCAATTCATCAAATAAATCAAGTACTTTATCTTCATTTTCAGACCACACTTCTACTTGCACGATGGGTTTGCATCGCCGGATAATTTCCTTCATATCCGAAAGAACAATATATTCAAATCCTTCAACATCGCATTTGATATAATCTATCCTTTCCAAATAGTTAAATAATACAGAAGGGATTTTCATTTGTGCTTCAAACCGAAATTCCTGATTTTCAATCTTCCCGTCCTTTTCCGAATTGTAAATATGGGGAAGTCCCGTCCTCAGATAACCGACTTGTGGAGAAGAAACCAATTCAATATTTTTTTCTTCAAGCCCTAAAGCGTATGGATATAATCGGATATTAGGATATTTCCGGGCTTTTTCCCAAAATATTTTGTTGTAAATCCCGACAGGTTCCACCGAATAGACTTTTCCGGCAGGGCCTGTCCATTCGGCAAACAAAATAGAATAATATCCTAAATTAGCCCCTATATCAATAACAACATCCCCTTTTTTAATCAAATTTTTGACAAAATAATGCAGGGAATACATTCTGTTTCTTTTCAGCAACCCTGAACGGTATAATAAAAAATAGGTACATTGAAGAACCCGTAAATAATTATATAGTCCTAACGATTTATATATAAACCTTTTTAATTTTGCAACCATGAGTATTCTTTTATAACGTTTCCTTTACTACATTTTCTGTTTTCCATACAAAATAGATTTTGTCAGGTTTTGCGCATTCAGCGACCACGGCAGCGCTGCGCTGCGCAGAGCGTCAGCGACAGCAGCAGGCGCTTCGCACGCCCTGCCCGTCCCGTACCACCGGTCGCCCGAGCAGGCGCAGACAGCGTCCGCCCTGCTCGACTTTGATCGAGTAACTTCTTGTGCATAGTAATTTGTTTAGCGTGAATAAATAAAAGGAAACTAAAAAGATAAGCAGCAGGGAGCTCCCGCAGCCTATTTACGAAGCAAGTGTAGCGGCTTGCCGCAGCCGGAAGAGTGCGCAGCGGCAGCGATGGGCCTGTGGGGGCAAAAAAAATGAGCAGCCGCTCTTGATGCGGTTGCTCATCAAAGTAAAAGTTGAAAACTATTGTGAAAGTTGAGAAATTTACAGGTGCTGCACAAGAGCCTACATTACGTAACTCATTGAGCTGTGTGTGTGTGTGTGTGTGTGTGTGTGTGTGTGTGTGTGTGTGTGTGTGTGTGTGTGTGTGTGTGTGTGTGTGTGTGTGTGTG
>JAIRMD010000165.1 GCA_031258915.1 Prevotellaceae bacterium | reverse complement strand
GAATTTCTACAGCATCGGCGCCAGTAGCCGCGAGAGGTTCTCCATGAAGCGCTCCCTACGGGGGCGCTTTTGCCATTCTTCGAGGTCAAGCTCCACGCTGTACTGGAGGTCGTGCAGGAACATTTCCTCCAGCTGCTGCGTAAATTGCCGGTCGTAGAACAGCGCATTCACCTCAAAGTTATGCTCAAAGCTGCGCACATCCATGTTGGCGGTGCCTACAGAGCAAAATTCGCCGTCGGCCATGAGCAGCTTTGAGTGGGTAACGCCTTTGGAGTAGAGAAAAACGTGCACGCCGGCCTCCAGCAGCGTATCGATGTACGACATGCTTGCCCACTGCATGATGCTCGAGTCGGAGCGCTCGGAGATGAGCAGGCGCACGTCCACCCCGCGCAGAGCGGCGGCGCACAGCGCAGTGAGCATGCTCTCGTTGGGCACAAAGTAGGGCGTAGCGATGTAGAGCTTGCTGCTCGAGCGGTTGATGGCGGCAAAGTACGTTTGCATGATGGAGGCCCAATCGGAGTCTGGGCCGCTTGCCGCAATTTGCACCGTGCACTTTTCGCTCACGCTGTGCGCCGGCAGGTAGCGCTCCATGTTGCTTGGCGATTGCTTGCTCACAAAGTACCAGTCGAGCAGGAAGACTATTTGCAGCCAGCGCACGGCGTCGCCCATGAGCTGCACGTGCGTGTCGCGCCAAACGCCTATTTCGGGCAGCCCGTTGAGGTAGTGGTCGGCAATGTTGATGCCGCCAACGAACGCGACTTTGCCGTCCACCACCACAATTTTGCGGTGGTTGCGGTGGTTAATTTTGCTCCTGAAAAAGGAGAGCTTCACCGGCAGGAACGGGTAGGCCTGCACGCCGTTTTCGGCGAGCGAGCGCAGGTACTTGCTGCTCAGCCCCCAGCTGCCGAGGTAGTCGTAGATGAGCTGCACCTCCACGCCCTGCTGCGCCTTGCGGACGAGCGCCTCGCGCAGCCGGTTGCCGGTGCTGTCGTCCTTGATGATGTAGTACTCGAGGTGAATGTGGTCCTGCGCCTGCTCAATGGCGTTGAACAGCGCGGTGTACTTTTCGGTAGCGTTGACGAGCAGCTGCGCGCGGTTGTTGCGCGTGGGGAATGTTTTGTTGGAGTGCGCCAGCATTTGCGCAATTCCTTTGAAGTGCGCTTCGCTGGGCGACGACGGAAACCAGCTAAGGTAGCCATCGTTGGCGGTAAGCAAGCCCATCATTGACGCAAGCTGCTGCTGGTCGGACATTTCCTTCCGCGAGAGCAGCTTGTCGCGGCGGTAGTTTTTGCCCAGCATCACGTAAAACAGCAGCCCCACAAAGGGCACCAGCGCAATGAACAGCGTCCACGCCAGCGTTTTGGTGGGGTCGCCGCGCTGCTGAATAACGGCAAGCACAATGGCTACCATCGTAAGCAGGTAGGCAATGCTAAACACATAGTTATAGCTAAGCAACTGAATCATAAAAACTTCTAACTCCTTATTTCCGGGCATCGGCAGCGCGATGATGCCGGGCGGCAGCCCCCTTCTTTTCGCTCCTTTCTCCGCAGCGCAAAGATAAAAAGAAATGGCAAACAATCGCACGGGAAGCAAATATTTTTGCTCTCTCCTTCTTTTTTTACTACCTTCGCAGCGCTCAACGCGAGCATTTCGTTAGGTCGTCAACTTTAAATTCGTCCAAACTATTCATCCAAACTATATAATTTTATAGCAATTTTATGGCAACAACAGCAGATTTTCGCAACGGCTTGTGCATCGTATACAACGGTAAGCCTTGCACCATTGTTTGGTTTCAGCACGTTAAGCCCGGTAAGGGCGGGGCGTTTGTAAAGACCAAGCTGCGCAACCTCGAGACGGGGCGTATCCTGGAAAACACGTACACCGCCGGCGAAAAGGTAGAAATCATCCGCATTGAGCGGCATCCATATCAGTTTCTGTATAAGGATGATAGCGGATTTCACTTTATGCACAACGAAACGTTTGAGCAGATAGACCTTTCTTCGGAGCAGGTGGACAACCCCGACCTGCTCAAGGAGGGTCAGGGGGTGGAGATGATGATCCACACCGACGATAACGACCGCGTGCTGACGTGCGAGCTGCCGCCCTTTGTGGAGCTCGAGGTTACCTACGCCGAGCCGAGCGTGCGCGGCGATACCGCCTCATCGACCGTGATGAAGCGCGCAACGCTCGAAACGGGCGCCGAAATCATGATACCTGCCTTCGTAAGCGAGGGCGAAAAAATAAAGGTTGATACCCGCGAGCGGGCATACTCCGAGCGGGTTAAATCGTAAGCAGCCGCCTGCGGCCTCCTGCGTGCTCATGCCAAAGTTAGCGTACATAGTTACCGGCGAGCCATCGGGCGATATTCTGGCCTCGCGCCTGATGCAGTCGCTGCGGCTGCAAGCGCCCGGCGTGCGCTTTGCCGGCATGGGCGGCGAAACAATGGCGGCGCTGGGGTTTGAAAGCTTGTTTGACATTTCCGAAATTTCGGTCATGGGCTTCCGGGAGGTGCTACCCAAGCTGCCGCTCATCCTGAAGCGCCTGCGGCAGGTGGTGGCCGACATTGAGCGGCGGCAGCCCGACGTCATTGTTACTGTGGACAGCTGGGGGTTTGCCAGCGCTCTTCTGAAGAGGCTGCGGCAGAAAAAAGTTGCCATTCCCAAGGTCTGCTACGTAGCGCCGCAGGTGTGGGCGTGGAAGAAAGGCCGCGCCCGCACCGCAGCTAAGCTGCTGGACAGGATGATGGCCCTGTGGCCGCACGAGCCGCAGCTCTTCGAGAAGTACGGGTTGCGCTGCGACTTTGTGGGGCATCCGGTCATCGAAAATACGGCACACCTCACCGACGACCTCGCCGCGTTCAAGCGTCGGCACGGCATACCGCCCGGCGGTGCGCTGCTGTGCGTTCTCCCCGGCAGCCGCAGCCACGAGGTCGAGAAGCTGGCGCCGGTTTTCAGGAAGGCGGTGGAGCGGCTCTCGGAGCGCTTGCCCAACTTGTTCGCGGTGATTCCGTCGGTGGCCGCCCTTGCCGGCGAGGTGCGCTGCGCCTTTGCCGGCATGACAACGCCGCACTGCGTAGTGGAGGGGCAGCGGGAGCGCTACAACGCCTTTCGCGCAAGCAGCTTTGCCATAGCAGCGTCGGGCACGGTAACGCTCGAACTCACGGCGTGCGGCACGCCACACCTCATTGCCTACACCTTTGGCGCGGTAACCAACTTTCTCGCCGACAAGTTAGTTACCTCCAAGTACGCCAACCTCATCAACATTTTGGCCGACGAATTTATTATCCCCGAATTCACGCTGGCACGCTGCCGCTACGAGCTGATTTACCAAAAAGCGCTGGAGCTGATGCAGCGCCCCGCGCTCGCGCAGGAGCAGGTAGCGCAGGCACAGCAACGCCTTGCGCTGCTCAAACCCGCCGGTATGCTACCCTCCGAAAAGGCGGCAGCGGTAGTGCTGGAGGTAATGGGAGGCTTTTGACGTAGCAGCGTAAACGTAATGTAAGCTGTAGCGTAAACGTAGCGTAATGCTATGCTGCCCGCGTGCAGGTTTTGCGCGTGGCCCCGTACTTTTTTTACTTCTCCTCCCCAAAGATGCTCCCGTAGCGGTGGTACTCGCAGGCAATGCTCTGCTCCTTGAGGTAGTGCAGCAGCTCCAGCCGGCCTTCGGCGAGGGGCTTGCTGTCGGCTATGTGCTTGCCGAGCGTAGCGGCTTTTTGGTAGGCGGCGTTGGACAGGCAGGGCGAGGCGGCGCGGATGCGCTCGTACTTGTCCATTTCGCTGATGAACGCCTGCTCGCGCTGCGCAACGATTTTTACGGCGGGGGAGAGCAAAGCTGCCGCTTTTTCCACCGCCTCTCTGCTTTTGCTATCTTCGGAAATGCTGACAAACAGCGGCGTTTTTGCTATGCTCGCCGCCGTTATCACCAGCAGGATGTCGGCAAGGCTGTCGCCCTCCTGCACGCGGAATCCTGCGCTCTTGAGCGGCAGGTAGCGGAAAATGTTCTCCTCGCCGTAGATGTGGCTTACGTCTTTTGCCTGCGAAAACTCCACGTCCCAACTTTTTTGGTAGCTTTCCTGCGCGTAGCTCAGGCGGTTTTTGTCGCTCTCATCGGCGAGCAGGCTGCACAGGCTGGCGGTGCGCTCTGCCTTGGGCAGCTCGTTTTCGGTGAATTCCACAAAGCACGAGGCGTAGCTTGGCCCTCCGGCCTTAACGCCTCCGCCAAACGCCGAGCGCTTCATCCCGCCAAAGGGCTGGCGGCGCACGATGGCGCCCGTTATCCCGCGGTTGATGTAGAGGTTGCCCGCCTCAATGCTGTTCTTCCAAAGCTCCTGCTCCTCCTCGTTCAGGCTTTGCAGCCCGGCAGTCAGGCCGTACTCCGACGAGTTGGCGTAGGCAATGCCTTGCTCCAAATCGTCAATGCACACCACCGCGAGGAGCGGGGCGAACAGCTCGTTGCGAAAGGTGTAGCTGGCGGGCTTCACGCCCCACTTCACCGTGGGCTTGAGGATGTACTTCTTTTCGTCAACAAATTCGGGGGCAGCTAACCACGATTCGCCTTCTTCCAAGTGCTCAATGGCGTGCAGCAGCTTTTCGTTGCTGTTGTCTACCATTGGGCCTACGTAATTCATGGTATCCCACACGCTCCCCGCGCGCAGGCTGGCGACGGCATCCTTGAGCTTCGATTTGAATGTTTCGTCGTGGTAGGTTTTTTTGTCCACCAGCAGCAGCGAGCAGGCCGAGCACTTTTGCCCTGCGTTGCCGAAAGCCGACGAGACGGCGTTGAGTATGGCGTGGTCCTGGTCGGCGTTGGCGGTGATGATGATGGCGTTTTTGCCGCCCGTTTCGGCGGAGAGGGGCGTGCGCGGGCTGCCTTCCAGCAGGCGAAAGGCGGTGTCGGTGCCGCCGGTCAGGATAACGTGCTTCACCGAGGGGTGCGCCGCAAGGTAGCCCAACGAATTGCGGTCGGCGGGGCAAACCACCTGCAAAGCGTCTTTGGGAACGCCTGCCTCCCAGAAGCACTTGGCAAACTCCCACGCCACCGGCAGGGCAACGGTGGCGGGCTTCAGGATAACCGTGTTGCCGCCGGCGAGCGCCGCCGCCACGCCGCCCACAGGTATTGCCAGCGGAAAGTTCCACGGCGGAATGACCAGAATAATGCCCTTTGGCGAGCACGATACCGTTTTTAAATCTTCAAAGGTTTTCATGGAGATGGGGTAAAAGCGGCAGAAGTCAATGGCCTCCGACACCTCCACGTCGCCTTCGGTAAATGTTTTGCCGGTGATGGCCGCCATGCAGCCAATCAGGTCGCCGCGCTTGGCGCTCAGGTTGTCCGCCGCGCGGTGCAGCGCCTCGTTGCGCCTGCCGAGCGGCGTTTTCCGCCAGCCCGACGCATCTTTTTCGGCAACGGCAATAATCTCCTTTACCTGCTCCGGCGAGGCGAGGCTGGCTTCGCAAAGCGCAACCTCGTCGTTGCGGCTGCGGTCGCGGTACAGCTTCTTGTGGTCGGTAATGACTTCCTTGTCGCCAATTTGAACGGGCACGGTAAAGTTTTTTTCGCTCACCTCGCTGCTCCACTTCTTCAGGACGTTCAGCGCCCAGCGGCGGTTTTGCGGCAGGTCTAAATCCGTGTCAGGCTCGTTGGCAAAGGTGTTTATATCCTTCACCGGCGCAGGCTTTTTGCTTCTGTCCTGTGCGCGGTAGGGCACGGTGTTGACTGTATCCTTCAGCTGGTAAGCTTCGAGGAACTGGTTGGCAAGAAAATTCCACTGCGGGCTGTCAAGCTTCAGGTTGAACGTGTAGCTCAGGAAGTTGCTTTTTCCGGTGTTTTCGTCTAAGCGGCGCACGAGGTACGATATGGCGTTGAGGAAGTGGCTGGCTTTTACCACCGGCGTGTAGAGTATGATTTGCTTTTGCAGCTTGCGCATCACGCGGGGAAGGTTGTTGGCCATGCCCTCAAGCATTTCGAAGGTAACGTAGTCTGCGACCTTGTTTTTTTCGGCCAGCAGGTGGGCGTAGGCAATGCTGAAGTAGTTGTGCGAGGCCACCCCCACGCGGCACGCCTTCGCGTTTTCGGGCAGGAGCGCCGTGTCGAGAATGTGCAGGTAGCTGGCATCCACCTCTACCTTTGTAGGGTAAACCGGCACCGGCCACCCCCGCAGCGACGACACAATGCTCTCCATTTGCAGGTTGGCACCTTTCACCAAGCGCATTTTCGGCGGAGCGCCGCCCCCGGCAACGCGCTTTTTGGCAAACTCAAGCAGGCGCTTTTGGAAATTCGAGGCATCGGGGAGGTAGGCCTGCACTACAATCCCCGCCGAGTAATGCTTAAACTCGCGGCGGCTCAGCGCCGCCGTGAACACCTCAAACGTCAGTTCCGCGTCCTTGTACTCCTCCATGTCGAGGTTGACGAACTTGGCGCGCTTGCTGCCGTCCCGATCAACGTAGGGGTTGTCGATAGCCTTTTGGTATACGGCGGCCACCATGTCGGTCAGCTCCCTTTTGTTTTGCTCGTAGCTCAGCGGGTGGATTTGGGCGTAGATGCCCGACAGCTTGATGGAGATGTAGCTGATGTCCGGCTCTTCCAGCGCTTCGAGGTAGTGGCGGTAGCGCCTGCCGGCCTCGCCGTCGCCCAGCACGACCTCGCCCAGCAGGTTGACGTTTTGCCCGATGCTGCTCTCCTTGCGGCTTTCGAGGTGCTTGGTCAGCTTGGGGCGCTCCTCGGCGATGATGATTTTGCTGGTTTCGCTGCGCAGCTTCGCCTTAAAAATCGGCATGGCAATGCCCGGAAACAGGAAGCCCCCCGACATGTAGAGCTTAATCAGCGCGCGGTCTGAGGCGCTGAAAAAATCGGGAATGCCGTACTCCCTGATGATTTGCCTCACGCGCTTGTTGAGCTTGCGGTTGTCGCGTATTTGCGACGACTCGTCCAGCATTCGCGAGAGGAATGTTTTGTACTCCGGCGTTTGCACTAAGGAGGCAAACTTTTTTTGCTCCCTCACCTCGTCGGGGGTAAGCTCCGAATCGGCTTTGGCAAGGAACTGCTTAGCCCACTCAATGACTTCTGCGGTAGAAATTTGCGCCATGTAATGCTGCTTTATAAGGATTTGCGAAGAAGGTAAAAAACAAGCAAACTTACATGAATATTTTGAAATTTACAAGCGTGCGTTGATGAAAAATTTTTTTACAGAAAAAACGAAGCTCAGCAGCTGCTTGCGCTTGTAGTGCAGCATGCGGTACATGCGCTACTTGCAGTTAGAATATTTTTCCTCGCAGGTCTTTTACCTCGCCCTCTACGCGCAGGACTTCAAGCAGCTCGTAGCTCATGCGCATGGACATGGAGGCTTGCAGGCGCGATTTTTCCTGCGCCAGCAGGCTATCGTCGGCGGGGGGAGCGTTGACGGATGTTACCGTAAATACGTACACGCCCGAGCTGCCCTCCACCGGAGCGGATATTTGGTTTTCTTTTGAGGCCGAGGCCGCCGCCGCCAGCTTTGGCTCTACGCCAACTCCCGGCAGGTAGAAGCTGGCGAAGTTGACGTTATCCAGCGTCTGCACGCTCAGGTTCAGGCGCTCGGCAAGGCTGCTCAGGTCGGTAGCGCCCTTCATTTCCTCAGCAATTGCTGCCGCTTTTTTCTCGCGCACCAGCTCCGGCGAAATTTCGAAGGCTACCTGCTTTACCGGGGCGTAGCCCTCCTCGCGGGTAGCGGTGAGGGCAGCGACCACAAAGCTGTTGTCAACCTCAAATACGGGCGATATGGCGCCCTCCTTGCTGTCGTATGCCCACCGCACCAGCTCGCGCGCCTGCTGCAAGCCCGCTACGCTTTTGTCGTTGATGGTAATGCGCGACGCGGGTTTTCTTGCGTACCCTTTTTCGTCGCTTCCGGCAACAAACGCTGCGTGGTCAACCGACTGCGTTGCCAGCTCGTTTGCGCTGCTGAAGATGCGCTCTCTTGTGGTGCGGCTTGGCTCCACCTTGCGCTCCACCACGGCCAGCTGCACTTTTCTTTGGGCAGCGCCCTTGTCGGTAACCTCCACCACGTGCACGCCATACTGCGTTTCGACCACCAGCACGCGCCCCTTTGGGGCAAAAAAGCAGGAGTCGCCGAATGGCTTGACCATAGCGTTCTGCGGGAACCAGCCGAGGTCGCCTCCTTTTTCGTTTGCGGCCTGATCAACGGAGTACTTTGTGGCCAGCTCAGCAAAACTTACCCCCGCTTTTAGCGCGGCGCGTATGGTGTCGGCGGTTTTGCGTGCGGCATCCATCCCCTTTGAAACGTCAAGCAGGATGTGCCGCGCCTTCACCGAGTCGGGCAGCATCCGCACGTCGGCAACGCGCGCTATCTTGTAGGCGTTGTCGTCCAGCACGGGGCCAAGCATATCGCTCTTGCCTGCCGAGAATGCAAAGCTGTCGAGCAGCGCGGGCAGCTCGCCCTTTTTGTGGTAGGCAGCGTCGAAGGGCACATCGGAGTGCAGGGTTGTAAACTGCGCTATGTCGGCGGCGCTCTTAAACTCCGGCACCAGATTTTCTATCCAGTTGCTTGCGGCGTTATCGTCTTCCTCTGAGGGGGTAATGGCAAACGTAACCAGCTCCAAGTCGCGCGAAGCGGTTTGCTTGTACTGCTGCTTATGCTCGCTGTAGTATTTTTTCACGTCGCGCGAGGTAACTTTTATCAGGCTGTCGGGGTAGCTGGTCAGCGGCTTCGAGACGTACTGTATGCTCACCGATTTTGCTCCGTTGTCGAGCGTATTTTTGGCATCGACGGCGGTTACGTACATTGCCTTTGCCGCCAAGCTTGTCAGCTTGGCTTGCTTGCGCTGGCTGATGATTTCTTTTTCCAGAAACAGCCAGTAGAGCTTTGCATCGGGGTTCTGCTCTATGCTTTGCAGGTAGCGCAGGATTAACCCGCGGTCGAACTCGCCCGTTTGCGGGTTCGAGAAGTTGCGTACCACCAGCGGCGAGGGGTTGCGCCCCTGTATCAGGTCAAACAGCTCGTCGCCGGACACCTGTATTTCCCAATCGTCATACTTTTTGTCGTCCACATACTTGCGCACCAGCGCCTGCCATGCCTGCTCCCGAATTTCGTCCGTAACAGACTCTGGTATTGCATTTTGCCCGTACATGGCTTGGTAAACCGCAGTGAAGTAGTCCACCGTTTGCTGGTACTCTTCGTAAGAAATAGCTCGTCCGCCAATTTCCCCCACGCTGTACGAGCGGGAAAAGAAGCCTCCTCCCCCTCCATTTCCAAACAAGTCGCCAAGCACGAAGCTGAGCAGCGCAAGGCCGATAATACCAACTAAAAGCACTCCTGCTTTATTCCTAAGTGATTCTAAAACCGCCATTTGATTTTTAAGTATTAGCTGTTATGATAACATTATGATGGCAATGAATGATGACAAAACTGAAATTCTCACAATCCGCAAAGATAATGCTTTATTTTATAACTGCAATAGGGGATTTCAAAATGCTGAAAAAGTTCAGCATTTCCCGTACTGCTGCTCGTAGTATTTTTCGTACTCGCCGCTCACCACGTGCTCCAGCCACGCTTGGTTGGCGAGGTACCAGTCCACCGTTTTTTCCAGCCCCTGCTCAAAGGTTACGGATGGCCTCCAGCCGAGCTCGCGCTGAATTTTTGAGGCATCGATGGCGTAGCGCAGGTCGTGCCCTGCGCGGTCGGTAACGTAGGTAATCTGCCTGGCCGATGTACCCTCCTCTCGCCCCAGCTTTTTGTCCATAAGGGCGCACAGCAGCTTTATCAGCGCAATGTTTGTCCACTCGTTGTGCCCGCCAATGTTGTACGTTTCGCCGTTTTTCCCCTTGTGAAAGACAAGGTCGATGGCGGCGGCGTGGTCTTCTACGTAGAGCCAGTCGCGCACGTTCTCGCCCTTGCCGTAAACGGGGATGGGCTTTCCCGTCTTGATGTTGTTGATGGCGAGCGGGATGAGCTTTTCCGGGAAGTGGTTGGGGCCATAGTTGTTGGAGCAGTTTGTTATCACCACAGGCAGCCCGTAGGTGTCGTGGTAGGCGCGCGCTAAGTGGTCGGAGCTGGCTTTGGAGGCCGAGTAGGGGCTGTGGGGGTCGTACCTTGTCTCTTCGGTGAAGAATCCGGTGGCGCCCAGCGACCCGTACACCTCGTCGGTGGAGATGTGGTAAAATCGCTTGCCGGCAATGTTGCCGCCCCACGCGCTTCTGGCGGCGTTGAGCAGCGTTACCGTGCCCACAATGTTGGTGCGGATAAACTCCGTCGGGTTGGCAATGGAGCGGTCAACGTGCGACTCGGCGGCCAAGTGCAGCACGCCGGTTATGCGGTGCTCGGCAAAGACCTGCCGCAGCAGCTCGGCATCGCAAATATCGCCCTTTACGAAGCGGTAGTTGGGCGCATCCTTTACGTCGGTGAGGTTTTCCAAGTTTCCGGCGTACGTCAGCTTATCGTAGCAGACAACGCTGTACTCCGGATACTTCTTCACCAGGCGGCGCACCACGTGCGAGCCAATAAACCCGGCGCCGCCGGTAATGAGAATAGCATTCATAGCAGCTGAAATTTAATGGTGATTGTACTTCGATTTAGTCATAGCTCATAGCTTTCTCTTCTCTTTTTTTCCGAACTTATTTTTGATCCAGCCCGGCACCAGCACTGCCCCCACAAGCAAGTACATGTAGTACGTAATAAGCCTCCACAGCAGCGCGATGATGATGGTAAGGCCGGCCACCGGAATAAGATCTCCAAGAAAGTGCTTGAAGACGAACTCTGCAAACCCGCTGCCGCCGGGCGTTGGGCTAACCAGCATCATGATCCACATGGTTAGCTGGCGCGCGAAAATCAGCAGGTGGTCGTGCACGGCAAAGAAGGCAAGGAACAGCGCATTCACCACCCAGTAGCGCGATGTCCACGAAACGAAGGTAGCCGCAAAAGCCTTGAGCCAAAACATTAGCGTGTGATGCTTCAGCTTGGCGGCGCTTGCCACAATATCGTCGCCGGCCTTTACCGCGCCGGCCTTCCAGCGGCGCAGCACCGGCAGGGAGAAAACCTTCACAATAATCCAGCGCAGGCTGTGCGGCCTGATAAACAGGCCGTAGAACAGCATGAGCACCCACACCAGCTTGGCGGAGTAGCCAATCAGCGTGACGGCAAGCAGCCCCGTGGCGATGGTGGAGTCCACCACAAACAGCTGCTGAATGGGGACGAATAGCAGCAGCAGGGGGAACATCAGCACAAAGTAGAGCTCGTCGAGCAGCGACGTTGCCATTACGATGGCAGAGCTGCGGCCTACGCTTATCCCTTCCTTGTTGACATACACTATGGCCACGCTTGTTCCCCCCACCGCCGACGGCGTAACTGCCGAGGTGAACTCCCACAGCATTACCACCCTAAGCGACTGCCGCCACGACAGCTCCTTGCTGCTCAGCAGGCGCAGCCGCAGCACGTAGCCAGCGTCGCGCCCTGCCATGAGCATCAGCGCCAGCAGCAGGAAGCAGGCCAGCCGCCACGAAATATCTATGCTGCGGAGCACGTCGCCGGCGTTGTACACCCGCAGCCTCACCCCCTCTACGCTCAGCTCGTCGCCCATGCCGATGCTCATATCCCGCAGCGCACGGCACCACACCTGCACGCTATCCGTGCGCAGCGCCAGCAGGGCGCTGTCGCCCTTGCACAGCAGCACGTCGCCGGCCTTCACCTGCCGCTGCATGCGCTTGGTGTTGGCGTACAAGACCGTATCGGTTGAGTGGCAAAGCGCTCCGTTGCGCACCGCCACAACGCTGCCTGCCGAAAGCTTAACGGCCCCCTGCAGCGCATCACCCCGAAAAGACGGCTTAGGGTATAGCTCGCTCCAAAAAATAAGCACCACCACCCCTACGCCAATAAGAATGGGGAAGATAATTTTATATGATTTAGCCAAATTCAACTATCAAAGATTTTAAAGAGGTTAAATTCCTACAGCTCGCTTTCCTTCAGCCGCTCTGCGTTTTCTGCCACTTGCAGCTGGTCTATCACCTCCTGAATATCGCCGTCTATAAAGGCGGGCAGGTTGTAGACCGTGTAGCCGATGCGGTGGTCGGTCATGCGGCTCTGCGGGTAGTTGTAGGTGCGGATTTTGGCCGAGCGGTCGCCGCCCGAGACCATCGTTTTGCGCTTGCTCGCGATGTCGTCTATGTACTTTTGGTACTCGATGTTGTAGATGCGCGTGCGCAGCTCCTCCATGGCCTTTGCCTTGTTCTTGAGCTGCGACTTTTCGTCCTGGCACTGCACCACAATTCCCGTGGGGATGTGGACGAGGCGCACGGCGGAGTAGGTGGTGTTGACCGACTGCCCGCCGTTGCCCGACGAGCAGAACGTGTCCACGCGCACGTCGCTTTCTCTTACCTCCACGTCAAACTCGTCGGCTTCGGGGAGCACCGCTACGGAGGCGGCGGAGGTGTGCACGCGCCCCTGCGCTTCGGTTTGCGGCACGCGCTGCACGCGGTGTACGCCGCTCTCATACTTGAGCGCACCGTACACCTTGTCACCCGAAACCTTCATCACCACCTCCTTGTACCCGCCCAGCGAGCCTTCGGAGAACGAGGTTACCTCCATGCGCCAGCCCTTTTTTTCGATGAACTTGCTGTACATGCGGAACAGGTCGCCCGCAAAGATTGAGGCTTCGTCGCCGCCCGTGCCGGCGCGGATTTCCACGATGGCGTTCTTGTCGTCCTGCGGGTCGGCGGGCGCAAGCATGAGCTTGATTGCTTCCTCCAGCTTTGGCTGGCGCTCCTCGAGCCGGAGGAGCTCCTCGCGCGCCAGCTCGCGCATGTCGCCGTCCTTTTCGTTGAGCAAAATGTCGCGGGCCGACTCTGCGTTGCTCAGCAGGTTGCGGTACTCGTCGCAGGCCCTTACGATAGGCTCCAGGTCGCGGTACTCCTTGTTGAGCGCAACGTACTTCTTCATGTCGGCAATCGCGTCGGGGTCCGACAGCTGCTGGCCTACCTCCTCAAACTTGTGCTTAATCCCTTCTAACCGGTTCAAAATTTTATTCTCAGGCATGTGGAGATTTTTAGATTTTTAGGTTTTCAGATTTTCAGATTTTTTTTAGCGTGCAGACGGTGCAGACTTTAAGGATTTGCGCAGCTGACGAAAAGAATCTGCGCAAATCCGGTTAATCTGTGCCTTCTGCGCGCTTAGAAATACTCAAACGTTCCCTGGCTGCTGCAAATGGTCAGCTTTTTTGCCGCCGATTTTTCTACACGCCCCACGACCTGCGCGTCCACGCCAAAGCTTTTGGAGATGGCGATGATGCGGTCGGCGTGCTGCTGCGGCACGTACAGCTCCATGCGGTGCCCCATGTTGAACACCCTGTACATTTCGCGCCACGAGGTTTGGCTTTGCGACTGGATGAGCGCAAACAGCGGCGGCGCAGGGAACAGGTTATCCTTGATGATGTGCAGGCCGTCGGCAAAGTGCAGCGCCTTGGTCTGCCCGCCGCCCGAGCAGTGCACCATGCCGTGTATGCGGGGGCGCATTTCGTCCAGCGCCTGCCGCACCACCGGCGCGTAGGTGCGCGTGGGCGACAGCGCCAGCTTGCCCGCGTCTAAGGGCGTGGAGGTTTTGTCCGTCAGCCTGCACGACCCGCTGTACACCAGCGAAGCGTCTATTCCGTCGTCGTAGGTTTCGGGGTACTTTTCGGCGATGTACTTGGCAAAAACGTCGTGCCGCGCCGCTGTCAGGCCGTTGCTGCCTATGCCGCCGTTGTACTCGCGCTCGTAGGTGGCCTGCCCAAAGGAGGCCAGCCCCACAATCGCATCTCCGCTCGCGATATTTTTGTTGTCGATAACTTCCGAGCGCCTCATGCGGGCGGTTACGGCGCTGTCCACGATGACGGTGCGCACCAGGTCGCCCACGTCGGCCGTTTCGCCGCCGGTGAGGTAGATGCTCACGCCCAGCGTGCGCAGCTCTTCGCACAGGCGCTCGGTGCCCTCGATGATTGCCCGCACCACCTCGCCCGGGATGAGCCTCTTGTTGCGGCCAATGGTGGACGAGAGCAGGATGTTGCCCGTAGCGCCCACGCACAGCAGGTCGTCGAGGTTCATCACCACCGCGTCCTGCGCTACGCCGCGCCATACGCCGAGGTCGCCGGTTTCGCGCCAGTAGGCGTAGGCCAGCGACGACTTTGTCCCTGCGCCGTCGGCGTGCATCACCACGCAGTGGTCGGCGCTGCCGCTCAGGTAGTCGGGGATTACCTTGCAGAAGGCTTGCGGAAAAAGCCCTTTGCCCAAATTTTTGATGGCATCGTGCACATCTTCTTTCGAGGCCGAAACCCCGCGCATGGCGTAGCGGTCGGTTGTCATAGTAGATTCCAGATTTCAGATTTCGGATTCGGTAGCGAAGCTATCCGGCTTTCTCAAAGCTCCTGCAAGCGTTAACCCTCTTACGCCGCTCTACCGCTACTGCGGCGCTGCGGAGATTACCCGGAACTCCGTGCGGCGGTTTAGCTGGTCAACAATGTCTTCCTCCTCCCGGTTGCGCACGTTCCGGCGGATAAAGTCGTCGTCCAGCACGCTGCCCTCAACCAGGAATTTGTGCTGCGCTGCCAGCGCCTTGCTGACGACGCGCGGCGCTGACTCCCCGTACCCCTTTGCCTGCAGGCGGCTTGCATCGATGCCCTTGCTCACCACGTAATCTACCACCGCCTGCGCGCGCTGCTGCGACAGGTTGAGGTTGAAGATCGAATCGCCGCGGCTGTCGCTGTGCGACGATATTTCGATGCTGATGCCCGGGTTGTCGTTGAGCACCTCCACCAGCTGGTCGAGCGACGCCTGCGACGCCTCGCGCAGCTCCCACCTGCCCAGGTCGTATAGAATGTTTTCGAGCTCTATCGCCTTAGCCATCGAGCGCATGCGGAAGTCGTCGCGCAGCGTGGTAATCACCTCCAAGCCTTTGGTGGAGAACTTCGCCTTTTGGTTGAAGAATCCGGAGCTGGTAACCACCACTAAGTAGTCCGTTTCCGGGCGGAGTTGTAGCGAGAACAGCCCGTCTTTCTCCGTTTTCTGCATCTTCGTTTCGCCGTCGCTCGAGATGATTTTCACGCTGGCGTCGGCCATGGGCAGGCCGTCGTCGTAGCTGCGCACGCTGCCGATGAACATGTACTTTGCCTCTGGCAGCACAAAGCGGTAGATGTCGTCGCCGCCCTTGCCGCCCCTGCGCCGCGAGGCGAAGTAGCCGGCCTCCCGCTCGCGCTCAAAGATGATGGAGAAATCGTCGGCGGACGAGTTGATGGGTGCGCCCATATTCTCCACCAGCCATCCGCTTTGCTCCTTTTTGGTTGCCCTAAAAATATCCAGCCCGCCAAACCCCCTGTGGCCGTTGGAGGCAAAGTAGAGCACGCCCGCGCCTCTGGCGTAGGGGTACATCTCGTCGCCCACCGTGTTGATGCTTGACCCCATGTTGAAAGGCTCGCTCCACTCTTCGCCTTCGCCCAGCCGGCTGACCACCCAGATGTCAAACCCGCCGTATCCGCCCTCCATGTCTGAGGTAAAGTACAGCTCCGTGCCGTCCTCCGAAAGGCAGGGGTGCGCCACGTTGAACGTGCTGTCGGAGAGGTCAACTCTTTCCAGCTCCGTCCACACATTTTCTTCGCTGCGCGTAGCGGAGCAGATGCTGCACCCGATTTTTGCGCCGCGCGTGAGGCACTGCGTAAAGTACATGGTGCGCAAGCTGGGGGAGAGCGAGCACACGCCCTCCTCATGCTTGGTGTTGATTTCGCCCTCAACGGAGAGAGGCTTTGTCCAGCGACCGTTGCGCGACTGCTTGGAGAAAAAAACGTCGGTGGGCTTGCTGCCCGTAACAATATTTTTCTTTTTACCCGTTGCGTCGTCGCGCGACGAGGTGAAGTATACCACCGAGTAGTCGTCCTCGGCAAAGGTGGGGGCAAAGTCGTCCTTGTTGCTGTTGAAGTCGCCAACGTTGTCCACCAAGTAGCGCGTGCTGCCCACGAGGGTGTCGCGCAGCGCCATGCAGCCCTCCAGCGCTTGCCGCGCTATGGAATCCTGCGGCGCCAGCTGGAGATACTTTTCGTAGGTTGCGGCGGCAACGGCGTACTTTTCGTTGGCCTGCTGCGATTTTGCCAGCCCAAGCAGCGCGTCGGGGTTAGGGTTGCCGCGCGCAATGGCGCGCTCGTAGTACGGTTCGGCCTGCCGTGCGTTGCCCGCCATGCGTAAGCTTTCGGCCAGGTGAAACAGCGCCTCCGCCTGCTGCTCGCGCGCCAGCCCGGAC
>JAIRMD010000102.1 GCA_031258915.1 Prevotellaceae bacterium | reverse complement strand
ACACCTAATTTTAATAACAGAACAACCTCAGTAGCAGATGGATATAGTATAAACAACAACCTTATTACCTCATTAAATTAAATGGCTTGTAATCAGCGATAATACTTGCCGTATCACGTAATTTATGACACTATCGTTTTATGATTGAAAAGAAATCCACTGCCACCGCCATAGCGCCGGAAACAGCCGTGCTGGTAGGCGTTATCACCGAAAAGCAAAACGAACGGCTGTCGCGCGAATACCTCAACGAGCTGGCGTTCCTGACGGAAACGGCCGGCGTGATTACCAAAAAAGTATTTACCCAAAAGCTATCATCCGCTCACCCCAAAACGTATATCGGCACGGGAAAAATTCTGGAGGTAAAGGCATACGCCGATGAGCATGAGGTAGATGTCGTTATTTTCGACGACGAGCTCAGCCCCTCGCAGCTGTTCAACCTCGAGAAGCAGCTCGACCGTAAGGTGCTCGACCGCACCAGCCTTATCCTCGACATCTTTGCCATGCGCGCTCGCACCGCCTACGCCAAAACGCAGGTGGAGCTGGCGCAGTACCAGTACCTTTTGCCGCGCCTCAAGCGCATGTGGACACACCTTGAGCGCCAGCGCGGGGGCATAGGCATGAGGGGACCCGGCGAATCGCAAATAGAAACCGACCGGCGAATTATCCTCGACTGCATTGCGCGGCTCAAGGAGCAGCTCAAAAAAATAGACCGGCAAATGACTTCGCAGCGCAGCAACCGCGGCGGCCTGGTGCGCGTGGCGCTGGTGGGCTACACCAACGTGGGCAAAAGCACCATCATGAAGCTGCTGAGCAAAAGCGATGTGTTTGCCGAAAACAAGCTCTTTGCCACGCTCGACACTACGGTGCGCAAGGTGGTATTTGACAACCTGCCCTTTTTGCTTTCCGACACGGTGGGCTTCATCCGCAAGCTGCCCACGCAGCTGGTAGAATCGTTCAAGTCTACGCTGGACGAGGTGCGCGAGGCCGATGTGCTGATGCACGTGGTGGACATTTCGCACCCCAACTTTGAAGAGCAAATGGGCGTGGTGCGGCAAACGCTCGCCGATATTGGCGCGGGCGACAAGCCGGTGTACCTCGTCTTCAACAAAATTGATGCCTACACGTTTGTAGAAAAAGATGCCGACGACCTCACGCCGCGCACCGAAAAAAACATACCGCTGGAGGAGTACATGAGGAGCTGGATTGCTAAAAAAAACGCCCCCTGCATTTTCATTTCGGCCATCCACAAAACCAACCTTGACAAGCTGCGCAGCGACGTGTACAAGATGGTGAGCGAGGTTCAGGCCGGGCGCTACCCTTTCGGCAGCTTTTTGTGGTAGGCCGCCAACGGCATCTGCAAAGCGCAAAACAAAAAGGGTTTTGAGGCAACCTCATGTTGCCAGCCGGAGCTACAGGTCGGCGGCGCTATCGTCGGCTATTACGTCCACAACGACATCGGTGGTATCGGCAATGTCGTCGGCGCTGTCAACAGTGGGGCTGATAACGCTGTCCAAAATATCATCGTCATCTTTGGGGCGGGCATCTATCTTCACGTCAACCTTAACGAGGTAGCTGGCCTCGTCGGTTTCGAGCATTACGGCGTGGAAGAAATCGGTTTCGCTTTTGTTGACCTTTATCACGTAGTCATTCCAGCCATTTGGGTACTTTTCCCGAAGCAACTCCAGCAGCTCCGGTGTGAGGTTTTTGAAGCTTACCACCACGCGCCGCTTGCCAATGCCTACCTTTATTCTCGGCAGCTTCCGCTTCGCCTGCTTTGTAGCAGGAGGCTGCGTTGCCGCAACCTCCCGAAGAGCGGCAGCGCCTTTGGCTGCGGGCTTAGGGTGAGCCTTTGTAGCAGGCGCTTTTTTTGTGGGTTGAGCAGGCGCTTTTTTTGCTGCATGCTTCACTGTTGGCTTGCTTACCTGCTTTGCAGCAACCTTGGCAGTGGGCTTTGCAGCCGTTTTTATGGCCTTTTTTGCAGTCGGTTTAGCAGCTGGTTTTGCAGCTGGTTTTGCTGCTGGTTTAGCTGCTGGTTTAGCAGCTGGTTTAGCAGTCGGTTTAGCAGCTGGTTTAGCAGTCGGTTTAGCAGCTGGTTTAGCAGTCGGTTTAGCAGCTGGTTTAGCAGCTGGTTTAGCAGCTGGTTTAGTTGCTGGTTTAGCAGTCGGTTTAGCAGTCGGTTTAGCAGCTGGTTTAGCTGCCACTTTAGCAGCTGGTTTAGCGGCTGTTTTCACTGCTGGCTTCGCTACCGGTTTCGCTGACGATTTTGCCACCGTTTTTGTGGAGGTACTCTTTTTTGCAGCGGGTTCAGGCTTACCGGCAGCTACAACTTTTTTAGGGGCAACTTTTTTCACCTCTTTCTTGGCAGCGGGCTTCGCTGCACTTTTTGCGGGAGGCGCCTTTACCGGTTTTGCTGCCGCCGGTTTTGCTGCCGGCTTTTTCGCTGCCGGTTTTGCGGCGCTTTTCTTCTTAGCAGGGGTTACTTTTTTCTTTTTTATTGCCATAATATTCTATATTTCGTGTATAAAAAAATAAGTTTCTTGTCAGCATTGAATTACGGTGCAATAATACGCTATTTTTATATTAGCATATATGTGCATCTGCATTAAATAGTATGAAAATTGGAGAATTTATATTTATTGCATGCTTCCATATTATGGAAGTAATTCATTATCAGCCATTTGTTGCTAAAAGCGTAAGGGGCGCTATTTGCCGTTTTCCTCAAGCAAATTGCTTTGCATTTTTGAAATTATCCGAGCAAGTCAGGGCGTAAGCGTGCCGTACGCTCCAGCGCCTGCTCCTCCTGCCACTTTGCAATCTCCCTAAAGTTGCCCGAAAGCAGCACATTCGGCACCTTCCATCCGTTGAACTCCGCCGGGCGCGTATATACCGGTGCCGAGAGGAGGTTATCCTGAAACGAATCGCTCAGCGCCGATGTTTCGTTGGAGATGGCGCCCGGCAGCAGCCGCACCACGCTATCTACCACAATGGCAGCCGCAAGCTCTCCGCCTGTGAGCACGTAGTCGCCCACCGAGAGCTCGCGCGTGATCAGGTGCTCGCGCACCCTGTGGTCAACTCCCTTGTAGTGGCCGCACAGAATGATGATACTTTGCAGAGTTGACAGGCGATTTGCAATGAGCTGGTTGTACTTCTCTCCGTCGGGCGTCATAAAGATGATTTCGTCGTACGTACGCTCGGCCTTGAGCTTCTCTATCAGCGTAAATACAGGCTCAACTTTCACCACCATTCCGGCATCGCCGCCAAAGGGGTAGTCGTCAACGCTACGGTGCTTGCCGGTGGCGTAGTCGCGAAGGTTGTGGACGCATACTTCGGCAATCCCTTTTACCTGCGCTCGCTTAATAATGGAGTGCCCAAAAGGGCTATCGAGCAGCTCCGGCACAACTGTGATAACATCTATACGCATAGCCTTAATTAGGGTATATAGTTCGTAATTCGCCTAACTTCATAATGGGTGCAACTCAAATTATCGCATAATCCATAGCTCATAGCTACAAACGTACTCGAAGTTTGCAAGATACGCAAAGCGAATTGGTAGAGAGGCAGTGAAAAAAAGTGAAAATTAGGGGAAATTCGTGTATGCAAAGCAAAAATGCTATATTTGCAAGATTTTAGTTCGGCAACATTAAAGCATAATATTTTACGCTATGGAATCTCAAGAAATTCATAACGAGGGTTTTGAAGGAAAAGAACCCGGCTATCGTCCGCTACAGGCGATGGTTGATTTCTCGGAGGAGGAAACGCAGCTTGCAGCCTCGTCGGAAGACCTGCAAGCAGACGAACACGAAGGTATTGACGATGCTGACGCCGCAACGGTGGTAGCTGTTGCTGCTACCTACGACAGGCAAAGCCGCGCAGAGCTGCTGGATGTGCTGGCTAAGCTGCTGGATGAAAAATCGGCGCAAGACCTCAAGGGCGAGGTAGAGGCCATTAAGGTGGCTTTCTACAAAAAGTTGACGCTGGAGCAGGAGCAGCTGCGCCGCGAATTTGCAGAGCAAAACGGCGATGCCGAGGCCTTTGCTGCGCCGGACGATAGCTTGGAGGCGAGGCTAAAGGAGCTGCTTACGAAGTACAAAAAAATGCGCGCCGACCTAACGTCAAAGCTGGAGCATGAGCGCGAGGACAACCTTGCGCAAAAGTTGGCCATCATAGAGGAGCTGAAGCACCTGCTGGAGCGCCAGGACGATTTTAATGCAGTATTCAGCGACTTCAAGCAGCTGCAATCGCGCTGGCGGGCGGTGGGAGCGGTGCCGCAATCCAAGCAAAAGGAAATTTGGGATGTGTATAATTACAACGTAGAAAAATTCTACGACGTAGTGAAGATCAACAAAGAGCTGCGCGAGCTTGACTTTAAGAAGAACTTTGAGCTTAAACAGCTGCTCTGCGAAAAAGCAGAGCAGCTGCTGCTCAAGAGCGATATAGTAAAAACTTTTCGCGAGCTGCAAAAGTACCACGAGCAGTGGCGCGATATTGGCCCTGTAGCCGCCGAATTTAGGGAGCCCTTGTGGGAACGGTTTAAAACCGCAACCACGCAGATCAACAAGAAGCACACCGACTACTTTGAGCAGCAGAAGGTGGAGCAGCAAAATAATTTTGCCTTAAAGCAGGCGCTGTGCGAGCAGGCAGAGGAGCTGCTGGCAGCACCCTCTGCGCTGATGAAGGAGTGGAGCGAAAAAACGCTGCTGCTGCTCGATCTGCAAAAAATGTGGAAAACCATTGGGGCGGCTCCGCGCAAGGAAAACAACAAAATTTTCCAGCGGTTCCGCACAGCGTGCAACTCGTTTTTTGATAAGCGCCGCGCCTTTTTCTCCGAGCAAAAAGCCGAGCTGCAGCATAACCTTCAGCAAAAGTTGGAGCTGTGCGCCCAAGCCGAGCTGCTGTCCGAAAGCGATGAGTGGAAAAAAACAACCGACGAGCTGGTAAAGCTGCAGGCAAAGTGGAAGGAGGTTGGCCCTGTGCCGCACAAGCAGTCGGATGCGGTATGGAAGCGCTTTCGCACGGCGTGTAACAAGTTCTTTGACCGCAAAAAAGAATATTTTGCAGCTCAAGATGCCCGCTATGACGAGAATTTGAAGAAAAAAGAGGAGCTGATTGCTGAAATAAAAAATTTTGTAGCCTCCGATAACCCCTCCGACAGCCTTGCGGCTATCAAGGAATTCCAGCAGCGCTGGACGGAGATAGGCTATGCCCCCATGAAGCAGAAAGAGCGCCTGCAAAATGACTACCGCACGGCTATTGACGCTCTGTTCGAAACCCTGCACATTACCCCTGCCGACCGCCAGCTCATCAACTTCAAAGTGCACATGGAAACAGCGGTTAAGGGCGACAAGCGGCAGATTTCGCACGAGCGCGAAAAATTGCGGCAGCAGCTTAAGCAGCTGGAAAATGACATTCACTTGTGGGAAAATAATATCGGCTTTTTTGCGCGCTCGAAAAATGCCGAAAAGCTGGTCCTGGATGTGAAGAGCAACATCGAAAAAGCACGGCGAGATGCGTCGGTGGTAGTACAAAAACTAAAATTATTAGATACACATACAAATGGATAAAAATACGCTCTACGGGTTTCTTACTATTGGGGCTATTCTCATAGGCTTTAGCTACTACACTTCAAAGCAGTCTGAGAAGTATGCGCTCGAAAAACGCCGCCTTGACTCGCTTGCCACCGTAAAAATTGCTGCTGAAAAAGCTTCGGGCGAGCTGGCAACGGGAGCAGGAGCGGCAACCGGCGAGGCCGCAGATGCTCAAAAAATTGTACCCCCAAGCGAGCCGTTAGCGAAGGCTGCACAAGGTGAGCAGCGCTTTTACACCATCGAAAATGATGTGGTCGCCGTAACGCTCACCAACCAGGGTGGCTGTGTCTATTCGGTGGAGCTCAAAAATTACCAGACCTACAGCAATACGCCGCTGGTGCTTTTTGAGGGAAATAAGAATGACTTTGCAATCACCTTTTACACCAACGACAGCCGTAACTTTACCACCTCCGACTTCTACTTTACCCCGCAAACCCCGGCAACCTCGTGCAAGCTGGCGGAGGGCGACTCTGCCTGCACCTTTGCGCTGCGGCTACAGGTGGGCGAGGGGCAATTTGTGGACTATGAGTACACGCTGCGCAGAGGCTCGTACATGGTGGATTTTGACCTCAAGCTGACAGGCCTGCGCAACGTTACCAACGCCGACTTGCTATGGTCGTACAACGCCTTTCAGCAGGAGAAAGCGTTCGACAACGAAAACAACTACAGCACGGTGGCCTACAGCTACCCGGGCGAAGCGGACATCGAAGAGTTGGGGCAAAGCTCTGGGGGTAAGGAGGAGAACGTGAAAACACGCCTGCAGTGGATAGCGTTCAAGCAGCAATTTTTTTCGTCTATTCTGGTCGCCCGGGGCGAAACTTTCTACGGCGCATACATGGGCTACATCACCTACAAGCCCAACAACCGCGAGCATTTTCTCAAGCAGTACATAGCCAACGTTCAGCTGCCGGTAGCGCCGCAGCGCGACCAGCATGTGCCGATGTCGTTCTACTTTGGCCCCAACCACTACAGCACGCTCAAGTCGTACGAGAGCAGCTACCACAAGCTGGTGCCGTTGGGCGGCTGGATTATAGGGTGGATAAACAGGCTGGTGGTAATCCCGATTTTCGACCTGCTGGGAAAGTACATCAGCAGCTACGGCATCATCATTCTCATACTTACCGTTATCATCAAGCTGCTGCTCTTCCCGCTGACGTTCAAATCCTACCTTTCTTCGGCCAAAATGCGCCTTCTAAAGCCCGATGTGGACAGGATTGCCAAGAAGTACCCCAAGAAGGAAGATGCCATGAAAAAACAGCAGGAAACGATGGCGCTGTACAAAAAAGCCGGAGCAAGCCCCATGGGGGGATGCCTGCCCATCCTTGTCCAGCTTCCGATTTTGATTGCCATGTTTCGCTTTTTTCCGGCCTCTATTGAGCTCAGGCAGCAGTCTTTCCTTTGGGCAGACGACCTGTCGGGTTTCGACTCCGTCCTTAGCCTGCCGTTCTCCATTCCGTTTTACGGCGACCACGTCAGCTTGTTTACGCTGCTTATGGCTGCGGCGCTGTTCGTATCGTCGCGCATGAGCATGGCGCAAACGCCCGACACGGGAATGCCCGGCATGAAGTTCATGACGCTCTACCTGATGCCCGCCATGATGCTCTTTTGGTTCAACAGCTACGCCTCAGGCCTGAGCTACTACTACTGCCTCTCAAACCTGATAACCATTGGCCAAAACTTTGCTACGCGCCGCATGGTCAACGAAGAAAAGCTGCACAAGCAGATGAGGGAGAATAGCAAAAAGCCTGTGAAAAAATCGCGCTTTCAATCCAAGCTGGAGGAGATGGCTCGCAAGCAGCAGCAGCAGCAAAAACACAGGAGATAGCCCACAATGCACCCACAGCGCAATAAAAGAGTAGCAGCCGCCGGCGTAACGCTGGCAGCGCTGGTGCTTATGCTGCTGGTGGCCGATGTGCTGCTTGGCTCGGAGCCTGTACCGCTCTCTGCGGCGTGGCGTGCGCTGTTTGGCGCAGAGCAATCGCACCTGTCGCAAATCATACTCGCCTACCGGCTGCCCAAGGCAATGGTGGCCTTGCTTGTGGGCATATCCTTGTCGGTAAGCGGCCTGCAAATGCAAACCATATTTCGCAACCCCCTTGCCGACCCCTACATTCTGGGCGTAAGCGCGGGGGCGGGCTTGGGCGTGGCGCTCTTTGTTATGGGCTACTCCGCGTGGGGTGCAACGGCTGTAGGTGCGCTGCTTGCAAGCATGGGCTACGCTGCATCGGCTTGCGTCGGGGCGGCGTTTGTTATGCTTATCATGCTGTCCATCTCCATGCGCGTGCGCGACATCATGGCAATGCTCATTTTGGGCGTAATGATTGGCAGCGCAGCATCGGCTATCATCAGCGCTCTGCAATACTTCAGCCGTGAGGCGGCGCTCAAGTCCTACGTGCTGTGGACAATGGGAGGCTTGGGCAATGTAACCTCCGTGCAGCTTTACGTGCTGATTGCCGTTACGCTTGCGGGCAGCGTGCTCGCCCTGCTGTCCATCAAAACGCTCAACGCGCTGATGCTGGGCGAAAGTTACGCCCGCAGCATTGGCTACAACGTCGGCAGGCATCGCCTCGCCATCATGCTGACGGCTACCTTGCTCACCGGCACGGCAACCGCCTTTTGCGGCCCCATAGGATTTATCGGCGTAGCCGTTCCGCACGCAGCGCGTATGCTCATTCGCGAGGCCGACCACCGCTATCTGTTGCCCATCACCATGCTGCTGGGGGCGGTGGCGCTGCTGCTATGCGATGTGCTTTCGTCAATGCCCGGGTACGAAACCTCGCTACCCATCAACACGATAACCTCGCTGCTGGGCATCCCAATTGTTATCCTGGTCATTGTGCGTAACCAAAAAATAGGGTAAGCATGGCTGCTCAAGCAAAACCGGCAATAGAGGTATTCGGCCTGCGTGCAGGCTACGCTATCGGGGGCGTGCAGCGTGAGGTTTTCCCTGCATTTTCGGCGGTGGCGGGCGAGGCAGAGCTGGTTGCGCTGCTGGGGCGCAACGGGCGCGGAAAGAGCACGCTGCTCCGCACCATCATCGGCATACAGCCACCCCTTGGCGGCGCCGTGCATATACTCGGAAAGGACATCCGCAGCTACCCCCTGCGCACGCTGGCAACGCTGGTCAGCTACGTCTCAACCGACAACGTAAAGGTGGGCAACCTCAAGGTGTTCGACTTGGTTTCGCTTGGCCGCCACCCACACACGGGCTGGTTTGGCGTGCTTTCGCAAAAAGACAGGGATGTGGTGATGCAGTCGCTGGCGATGGTGGGCATGGAGAATTACGCATGGCGCAACATCGGCTGCCTGAGCGACGGCGAGCGCCAGCGGGTGATGGTAGCGCGCGCGCTGGCGCAGGATACCCCCGCCATTGTGCTCGACGAGCCAACGGCCTTCCTTGATTTGCCCAACCGCTACGAGGTGATTTTGCTGCTAAAGCAGCTGGCGCAGGAGCAGCGCCGAGCCATACTCTTCTCTACGCACGACTTGAGCGTTGCGCTCAAAGTGGCCGACAGGGTTTGGGTGATGGGCGATGGCGAATTTCATCAGGGCGCTCCCCAAGCGCTAATGCTCAGCAACGTATTCGACAAACTGCTGCAAAACACCCGCCTTACCGTTGACCACGCGACGGGGGAGGTGAGGGTGAAATAGTTAAGGGTTAGAGAGATAACCCTTAGCTCACAGCTACTTCTCCGATGTAAGTAGTTGCTTTTTTGCTTGCTGCTGCTGGAGCGCAAGCAACTTTTTATCGGGATTCAGGAACCCGTAGCTATGGTTGTACTGCTGCCCGTCGGTGATTACCCACCGCGCAAAATCGCGCGCTGCCACCGCTGCTTCGCGGCTGTAAACGGCGCCAATGTAGGGCACCGGAATGACATCAATCTTTTCCTCCTCGAGCAGCGCAATAGCTTGGTCGATGTTGTTGGAGTAGAGCACTTCGCGCTGCACCTTTTTTACATCCAGCGGAAGTATGGCAAGCCCCTCTTTCAGCCGCCGGGTTTCGGTATCGTAGAGGTAGGTAAGGCTGTTGAACGTAACCCCTGCCGCATCTTTTTTTATGGCGTTGAGCAGGAAAATATCGTCGCCCGATACTTTTTTGCCCCGCAGGTTAGCGGTAGAGTAGCCAAAGTAGGAGGCGTATATGGGCGCTGCCGACGCCGCGTTGCTGCCGGAGTATACGGTTACAGGGTTAGCGATGTTGAGCTTGTTGTTGTCCTCGCCGGAGGCGAGGTCTTTGTCGGCAAAGAAGAGCTTCCGCAGCTTCTTTCTATCCAGCCTGTTTTTGCTAAGCGCTCCGACGAGCGGGTTGGCCTTAGTGGTCACGGGCAGCAGCGCGAAGCGTGCCACGTAGGTAACCACCTCGCTGCTGGCGCCTTCGTCGTCGGATGAGGTTAGAGCGGTAAACCGCAGGTCGGCTTTTTCGCGGCTCTCCGCCCGCTTAATCTGCACGTGGGGATTCACCTTTGCGTACTCTTCTATCCACTTTTCGACCAAAGGGGCAACGAACTTTGGGTTGTCAACGTAAATAACCTCATGCGCGCGCGCCTGCGCAGAAGAAACGGTTGCTGCAGCAAGCAGCGCTGCACCCGCAGCCAACGGTAAAATCTGTAGCTTTTTCATACGTGTAAAAAAAATAAAAAGGTTGTTTGTAGTGAAGATGGCTCATGAGCTTTCATGAAAAAATTCACAGGTTAAGTTTTCGCTGCAAAAATACTACCTGTGCAGGGTAAAAAAAATACCCTGTTTATGGTATTTTTGGGGATTGCTCGGGTATGCTGTTCGTGAAAAAACTTCCGGCTCAACATAATTTCGGGAATTTTTGCTACATTTGCACCCTCGTTTTACTGCCCGGGTGGTGGAATAGGTAGACACGCAGGACTTAAAATCCTGTGAGCAGCAATGCTCTTACGAGTTCGATTCTCGTCCCGGGTACGAGAAAGCTATAATGCTCGGTGGGGCAGAGCGGTGCGCGTGGCCAAAAGCGGACTCTGCACCAAAAAGGGTGATGCCACCAAAAAATCTTTGAATCTGAAAATCTACATGCCCCAATCTATGACCGGCTACGGTAATGCCGAAGCCATGTACGACGGAAAAAAAATAGCGGTGGAGCTACGCTCTGTCAACAGCAAGCTGCTGGATGTTACTGTTAAAGCATCTGCGCAGTACCGCGAGCTGGAGGTGGAGGTGCGCAGGCGGCTTGCCCCCCTGCAGCGGGGTAAGGTAGATGTGCTTATTACCGTTGACAGCGCTGCGGCGCAGCCTGCTGTGAGCATCAACGGCGATTTGTTCAGGTCGTACTACGGCTATTTGAAGGAGCTGATGGCATCGGTGGGAGAGGCCACTGTTCCTGTGGGCGAAATTTTGAGGTTGCCCGAAGTGGTGGCTAACGCTAAGGCGGAGCTTACCGAAGAGGAGGCGACGCGCGCGCTTGCCTGCGTGGAAAACGCCGTGCAGCAGCTGGTGCTGTTCCGTGAGCAGGAGGGCGCTACGCTCATGGCCGATATTTTGCAGCGGGTAGCCCTCATCGGCGAGCTGCTCGCGCAGGTGGAGCCGTTTGATAAGGAGCGCATCGAGCTGACCAAAGCCCGCCTGAGGCAAGCGCTGGACGAGGCTGTGGGCGCTGCTGCGGTGGATGCAAATCGCTTTGAGCAGGAGCTGATTTACTACTTAGAGAAGCTCGATGTAACCGAAGAAAAAACGCGCCTGCGCAGCCACTGCAGCTACTTTGTGCAGGCAGCCCAGGCGGTTGGCTCGGGACGCAAGCTCGGATTTATTGCGCAGGAAATGGGGCGCGAAATCAACACGCTGGGGAGCAAAGCCAACGACAGCAACATGCAGCGCATTGTTATCAGCATGAAGGATGAGCTGGAAAAAATTAAGGAGCAGCTGCTGAACATACTGTAGCAAGGGGTTGAATCACCCCCCCCAATTTTCTAAACTTTGCAAGCTATGTCAGGAAAAGTAATCATCTTTTCCGCTCCTTCGGGATCGGGAAAAACCACGATAGTGCAGCGCCTGCTCGGGCTGCTGCCGGAGCTGGAGTTTTCCATTTCGGCAACAAGCCGCGCACCACGCCCGGGCGAGGTAAACGGCAAAGACTACTACTTTATGTCGCCCGACGAGTTCAAAGCCCGCGTAGAAAACGGCGAGTTTATTGAGTGGGAAGAGGTGTACCCCGGCAAGCGCTACGGCACGCTAAAGTCGGAGCCGGAGCGAATCTGGAGCAGCGGCAAGCATGTGCTTTTCGACGTTGACGTGTACGGCGGGCTGAGCCTCAAAAAGATTTTTGGCGGCAGGTCGCTGCTGGTGTTCATCATGCCGCCATCCGTTGAGGAGCTGCGCAACCGCCTTGTGGGGCGCAACACCGACGACCCCGACGTTATCGACGAGCGCGTGGCCAAAGCAGAGCACGAGCTATCGTTCTCTACCATGTTCGACAAAACCATCGTCAACGACAAGCTGGAGTGCGCCATTGCAAAAGCCGAAAAGGTGATAAGAGAGTTTGTTGGATAGCCGTGCTGCGCCGTGAAAAAAAATTTTTTTTTTTCAAAAATATTTTGCCTTCCGAATTTTTTTTTTTGTAAATTTGGCGCAAGTTTGGTAATCGAGTTATTCAAGAGTTATTCAGATGCATAGCAGCCCTCAAACAGCCAAAATTTCGACCTTCGAAGTTCAAAAAATTTTGCGCCGCTCGGCGCAAGCCCAATCTTTGAATTTTGAAGCGCTAAGCGTGTGCGCACGGGCGGGCGTATGCAAGTACGGGCGAATAATTATTCGCCCCAACCACACACACACACACACACACACACACACACACACACACACACACACACACACACACACACACACACACACACACACACACACACACACA
>JAIRMD010000003.1 GCA_031258915.1 Prevotellaceae bacterium | reverse complement strand
AATAAACATATTGACAGTAAGAATATTATAGCAGATGGCGACAGGCTCTCCATCCCCGAAAACCGCTGGCTTGTAGCCGATAGCATTATTGTTGATTTAATTTTGGCGTAATTTTTTTTACCTTTGTGGCTTCAAAAGCGCAAGAGCGCAATTCGGGCGGGTGCATCATGCTACGCCGGAGGCGTTAGCGCGTAAGGGTTAGCGATAGTAATCAAATCACGCAAAATCATAGCTCAGGCTAAATTTAGATACATCTCCATGGAAAAGTTGGTTGCAGCGGTTTTCTTTTTTCTTGCCATGCTCGGCGCTACGCGTGCGCAGGCGCAGGCGGGGAAATCTTTTGATATTCCGCGCTACATCATGAGCAGCGGCAGGCTAACGGCCGAGCAGCTGGTTACTTTTGTTGCCACTACCGCTCTCGAAAGCGATACCGTTCGCGCTGCGCGGCTGGCGCCGCTCTACATCGTCGAGGCGCAGGCGGAAGGCGTGAACCACGACATTGCCTTTGCGCAGATGATTTTAGAAACCGGATTTTTGCGATTCAAAGGCGTGGTAGGCCCGCACACGAATAACTTTTGCGGGCTGGGGGCGGTGAGCACAAAGCAAACGGGGCACGTCTTCCCCGACGAGCGCTCGGGGATTAGGGCGCACATCCAGCACCTAAAGGCCTACGCCAGCAGCGAGCCGCTGGCGGGCGAGCTGGTAGATCCGCGCTACCACTTTGTCAGCCCAAAGGGTAAAGCCCCCACCATCGACGCGCTCGCGGGCACATGGGCAACAGACCCGAAGTATGCCGCCAAAATAAAATCGCTGCTCCGCCGAATGTACTACAGCGCAAATTAACCACAAAAACTATAGCTCATAACCCACAGCAAAAAAAATGTCCTTAATCAAATCTATTTCCGGCATTCGTGGCACTATTGGCGGTGCGCCGGGCGATAACCTCACGCCGATAGACGTGGTAAAGTTTACCTCGGCGTACGCTGCGTGGCTGCAGCCGCAGCCGCGCAGCAGGCAAAAAATGAAGGTCGTGGTAGGGCGCGATGCCCGCATTTCGGGGGCTATGGTGAGCAGCTTGGTGGTCGCAACCCTGCAAGCTTGCGGCGTTGATGTGGTCAACGTCGGGCTGGCGGCTACGCCTACGGTAGAGCTTGCCGTAGCAGGCGAAAAGGCGCACGGCGGCATCATCATCACGGCGAGCCACAACCCAAGGCAGTGGAACGCGCTCAAGCTGCTCAACGCGCAAGGTGAATTTTTGAGCGCAAAAGACGGCGAGCTGCTGCTGCAAATGGCGGAGCAGAGCAACCTCCGGTTCGCTCCGGCGGACGAGCTGGGGCAGGAGGCGCAAGCGACAGATGCGCTGCAAAAGCACATCGCGCTGGTGCTGGCGCTGCCGCTGGTGAACGCCAAGGCCATCTGCGCAGCAAAGCTGAAGGTAGTAGTGGACGCTGTGAACTCTGTGGGCGGGATTGCCATACCGCAGCTGCTGCGCGCGCTGGGCGTGGAGCAGGTGGTGGAGCTGAACTGCGAGCCCGACGGACAGTTTGCCCACAACCCCGAGCCGCTACCCGAGCACCTGACGGAAATATCGCGCGAGGTTGTGAAGCAGCGGGCGCACCTGGGCATCGTGGTTGACCCCGATGTGGACAGGCTCGCGCTGGTGTGCGAAAACGGGGAAATGTTCGGCGAAGAATACACGCTGGTGGCCGTTGCCGATTACGCGCTGAGCCACGCTAAGGGTAACACGTGCTCTAACCTTTCGTCGTCGAGGGCGCTGCGCGACGTTACCGAGGCGCACGGCGGAGCTTACGCCGCCGCCGCAGTGGGCGAGGTGAACGTGGTGGAAAAAATGCGGCAAACCAGCGCCGCCATCGGCGGCGAGGGCAACGGCGGCATCATCTACCCTGCGCTGCACTACGGGCGCGATGCGCTGGTAGGCGTGGCGCTATTCCTGTCGCACTACGCGCAGCAGGGCAAGAGCATGAGCGCGCTGCGCGCAAGCTATCCGCCCTACTTCATGTCGAAAAATAAGCTGACGCTAACGCCCGATGCCAACGTGAACGCTGTGCTGAGCGCCATGAAGCGCGAATACGCCGCCGAGCGCATAACCGACGTTGACGGCGTGCGCGTGGACTTTGACGCAAAAAAAGAGTGGGTGCACCTGCGCAAATCCAACACCGAGCCGGTCATCAGGATATACGCCGAAAGCAGCACCCCCGACGGCGCCGAGGCGCTGGCAAAGCAGGTGATGGAAAAAATGCAGGCTGCAGCAGAAAGCGCTTTGCTACAGTAAAAGCCAAAAATTATTGCCTCGTTGATCTAAGTACATGGCAAAAAATAAAAGACATCAAACCCAACTTTTCCCCAAGGGTTAAGTAAGACGTTAGCAATAGCCTGTAACCCATACTTAAAGATGCTTTTAGCCTTGTTTCCGTGCTTCTTTACTTTGATTTGCTTTACGTTTTCGTGGAGGTAGATCCTCACGAGGTATGCCCATACAAACGCCACCATGTGGCGGGCGAAAAAAGTTTTTCGATTTTTGTACCTTTGCTGTCAACCTTAGCCATAACGTAGAATTTAAACATGATTTTTTTCTTCTAAGTTGCTGACTATTAAGATTTTTACAAACAAAAATACGCTTAATATTACTATAATGTGTTAATTATTAGCGTGTTGCATATTTTTATCATGTACAATTGCTTCGCTCATGAAAAATACGCTAAGCGCATACCAACACCGTTTAAAGTAAGTATACCTATGGTTAGCATTAAAGAGGTAAGCACAAAAAAGGAGCTGGCGCAGTTTATAAAGCTTCCCTTTGCGCTTTACAAGGGGCACAAGCGGTGGGTGCCCCCCCTGATATCCGACGAGAGGCGGCTTTTGGGGGCCGACACTAACCCTTCCTTCTCCTCCGGTGGCTGCGAGGCTGCCTACTTTTTGGCGCACAGAGGGGGAAAAGCTGTGGGGCGCATTGCGGCCATCGTCAACCACCGCGCCAACGAAAAGTGGAAAAATAAGGTAGCCCGCTTTGGGTGGGTTGACTTTGTTGACGACTACGAAGCGTCGGGTGCCCTGCTAAAGGCGGCGGAGCAGTGGAGCAAGGGCAAGGGCATGACCGGCATTCAAGGCCCTATGGGGTTTACCGACTTCGACCTGCAAGGGATGCTGGTGGAAGGGTTTGAGCACCTGCCGCCGATCATCAGCCCCTACAACCACCCCTACTACCCGCAGCACCTCGAGAAGCACGGGTACGGCAAGGAGGTGGACTGGCTACAGTACCGCCTCAACGCCTCGCAGCCGATACCCGAAAAGATAAGGCGGGTGAACCAACACATTACGCAAAAGTACAACCTGCGCACGGTGATATTCAAAAAGAGAAGCGACGTAATGCTCTACGCGAACAAATTTTTTGATGCCGTCAACATGGCGTGGGGTGGTATGCATGGCTTTGTGCAGTTCACTCCTGAGCAGATAGACTACTACGCAAAAGCGTTTTTCTCCTTTATCCGCCCCGAGCTGTTCTGCCTCGTTTTGGACGACAAAGATGACGTGGTTGGGTTTGGGCTTTGCCTGCCCACGCTTTCGCGGGCGTTCCAAAAGGCAAGAGGGAAGCTTTTTCCGTTTGGGTTTATTCACATCCTGAAGTCGCTATACAGGTACTCCGAAATAGATTTATACGTCAACGGCGTGCTCCCCGAGTGGCGGAACCGCGGAATCCACTCGCTGTACTACGCGGCAATGAACGAGATATTCATCCGTCGCCGCATTAAGGTGGCGATTTCCTCCTCGCAGCTGGAGACCAACATCAACGCCTTGGGCATTTGGGATAACTATGAAAAAGAGCTGCTTTTCCGCACCCGCTGCTACATTAAGGAAAACCTATAGCTTGCTGCGCGTGCGCGCTCTGAAATTCAAATTTTTTCGCTCGATTTTCCATGTTCTGTCTTTTCCAATTCGGTGCATATTTGATTGAATTTCTGTTGTGTGTATCATTGCCTGCTTTTTTTCTCTGCAAAAAAAATACATAATTATTCTGATAATTCAAGACACCACCAATTTTTCTTCCGACCACGACTGGCTCTATACCCTCCACGCCACAAAAAAAAATTGCTTACCTTTGCATTTTTTTGAAATGCCTGAACGCTAAAAGCAGAAACTTACTTTTTTATGTCGAACACAAAAGCTCCTGCGGCCGCGCTTGCCGACACAAAACCGCACTACAACATTCTCGATGGGCTGCGCGGCGTGGCGGCCATCACAGTTTTATGCTTCCACATATTTGAAGCCTTTGCAACCAGCCACTTAGATCAGGGCATCAATCATGGCTACCTGGCCGTCGATTTCTTCTTTATGCTGTCGGGGTTCGTTGTCGGCTACGCCTACGACGGCCGCTGGGGCGCAATGAAAATGGGAGACTTCATCAAGCGCAGAGCCATACGCCTGCACCCGATGGTTGTGATGGGCGCCACCGTAGGGGCAATCACGTTCTACCTTCAAGCTTGCTCCGTGTGGGACGTGTCGAAGGTGAGCATTGCGGCGCTGCTCACCGCCACGCTGCTCACCGCGCTGCTAATTCCGGCTACGCCGGGCGCCGAAGTTCGAGGCTTGGGAGAAATGTTCCCCCTGAACGGCCCAAGCTGGTCCCTATTCTTTGAGTACATCGGCAACATTCTCTACGCCCTGATCATTCGCAAGCTTTCTACCAAAGCCCTCGCGGTGGTAGCTTTTGCCGCCGGGTGTAGCTTGGCTGGATTTGCCATCGTGGGGCCGTACGGCGATGTGTGCGCCGGGTTTTCGCTGACCGGAGTAGAGCTGACCGGAGGCCTCTCGCGGCTGCTATTTTCCTTCACCGCCGGGCTGCTACTCTCCCGCATTTTCAAGCCGGTCAACGTAAGGGGGGCTTTTTGGGTGTGCAGCCTCTCCATTGTTGCCCTCTTAGCCGTGCCGCGCATAGGCGGAGCAGAGCATTTGTGGATGAACGGGGTGTACGATACGGCGTGCTGCGCCGCGTTTTTTCCCCTCCTTGTCTACCTTGGCGCTTCGGGGAAAACCACCGATAAGTACACGACCCGGATATGCACGTTTTTAGGAAACATCTCCTACCCTCTGTACATGGTGCACTACCCCTTTATCTACCTGTACTACGCTTGGGTAAAGAATGGCAACCTCACATTTTGGGAATCGCTGCCCGGCGCGGCGGGCGTTGTTGCAGGAAGCATTGCTCTGGCCTACGCCTGCTTGAAGCTCTACGATGCGCCCCTGCGGAGGTACTTGGCGAGCCGATTTTTGAAGCTAAAAAATCGGCAGGCAGAGTAGCCGTATTCTCCTTTGCTCGGGAATGCTTGCCTACTCGCCTAAAATGCGTACCTTTGCCCCTCACAAGCGGCGGTAACTTGTACTGCGCTTACGCGAATCAAGAGCTGAAAATTAAACGATATATTATGAGCAGAGTAGAGCAGCTGCATCAGGAGCTGGAGCAGCTAAAGCCGATTTCCGTAGCGCTGCAAAGGCGCTGGGAGCAGCAGCTTATGATTGACCTCAACTATAACTCCAACCGCATTGAGGGCAACACGCTTACCTACGGGCAAACGCAATTGCTGCTTATGTTTGGTAAAACCACAGGCAACGCCGATATGCGCGATTTGGAAGAGATGAAAGCGCACAATGCCGGCTTAAAAATGGTAAAACAGTATGCATCCGATAAGGAACGTCCGCTTACAACGGCATTTATTCGTGAGCTAAACGGTACTATATTGAAGGAGGATTTTTGGAAAAATGCCATAACGCAGGACGGGCAATCTACGCGTATGAAAGTGAAGGTAGGCGTATATAAAACCCGCCCAAATTCCGTCATAACTTCCACAGGCGCACTGTTTGAGTACGCCTCGCCCGAAGAAACGTCCGCGTTGATGTCGGATTTGGTTGAATGGTATAGCAGCGCCGAAAAAATGGCATTGCTGTCGCCCATAGCGCTGGCATCATTGCTGCACTACAGGTACATCCGCATCCACCCATTTGAAGATGGCAACGGGCGCATTGCCCGCCTGCTGGTCAGCTACGTGCTGGAAAGACACGGTTACCCTATGGTGATTGTGCCTGCCACAGAGCGCAATAATTATATAGATGCGCTAAATCTGTGCGACATCAATACGGGCAACGTGCCAGCGGACGGCGCGGCGGCTACCATTGAGCAAATTAAACCGTTTTTGGAGTACATGACGGGGCTTTTGGAAAAAACGCTGGAGCATTACATCCAGAGCGTAAAGGAAAGCAGGCCGCAAAACACGTAAAAATCAAATCATCCGCAAAGAACGCTAAAGTAACCGCAAGAACGCTAAGCACTTTGCAAACTTTGCGCGCTTACCTTTGCAACCGTTTCGGTTAAATTTCCTGCCATGCGACAATTTGAAATGCACCCCGTAGGCGAAATGTAATAGCGAAAAAATCCCAAATATTTACTATCTTTGCGCTTTAATTTAAGCAACGTAGCCAAATGAAGCAGCACCTAAACTACGAGGAATGGTTTCTCCAGTCGGACTACGATATGGAGGTAGCCGAGTCTCCAAGCGGACATTCTTTGACTCTAAAATAGTTATTTAAAGTATACTTAATCAACATACTATGCGACCAAAATTTTCAGACATTGCTTTTTCCACTTCGCCCAAGGCGTGCGAAGCGGCGGGTGCCGCCGGCGGCGCGTGGCGCACCCCCGAGCAGATTGACGTGAAGACCGTTTACACCGCCGCCGACCTCGAAGGCCTGGAGCACCTCGCCTACGCCGCCGGCATTGCCCCCTTCCTGCGCGGCCCGTACAGCACCATGTACGTGATGCGCCCGTGGACTATCCGTCAGTACGCCGGGTTCTCCACCGCCGAGGAGTCCAACGCATTTTACCGCCGCAACCTCGCCGCCGGGCAGAAGGGGCTCTCCGTGGCGTTTGACCTGGCCACCCACCGCGGCTACGACGCCGACCACCCCCGCGTGGTGGGCGACGTGGGCAAGGCCGGCGTGAGCATTTGCAGCGTGGAGGACATGAAGGTGCTCTT
>JAIRMD010000185.1 GCA_031258915.1 Prevotellaceae bacterium | reverse complement strand
CTTTTTTGCCAGCTGCGGCATACCTACGGCAAACCGCTCTTTGATGAAGGTAACGTTTCGTCCGGGTACCTCTCCCCCTGCGGGGTTTATCACAAAAATTTCGCAGCCTGCCGGCGCGTAGCGAAACAGCGATGCCGCGGGGTACACCGCCAGCGACGTGCCGGCAATTATCACCACCTCTGCCGTCGAAACGATTTCGGTAGCCCTCTCCATCATGGGCACGGCCTCTCCGAAGAAGACGATGTGCGGTCGCAGTTGCCCGCCCTTGGGGCAGAGGTCGCCCGGCAGCACGTCGCCGTCTACCTCGCAGATGTACGATGGGTCCTTCATGCTGCGGCACTTGGTCAGCTCGCCGTGCAGGTGCAGCACTTTTGTAGAGCCGGCGCGCTCGTGCAGGTTATCCACGTTTTGCGTTACCACGTCCACGTCAAACAGCGCCTCCAGCGCCTCCACCGCGTAGTGCCCGGCGTTAGGCTCCACGCTCTTGAGCTGCCGCCGGCGCTGGTTGTAGAAGTCGAGCACCAGCGCAGGGTTGCGCTCCAGCGCCTCCGGCGTGCAAACGTCCTCTATTCTGTGCTTTGCCCACAGACCATCGGAATCGCGGAAGGTTTCTATCCCGCTGTCGGCGCTCGCCCCGGCGCCGGACAGGACGACTAAATGTTGCTTCACCATTTTTTAGGAGTTTAGAATCGTTGAATCATTTTACTTTCCTCCGCTCAGGAACTTCACCTGCTCCTCGTCGCTAACGTACTGCTCGGGGTAGATAATCATGACGCTGTTGCTGGTAAAGTACTTGCCAAGCATGGCGTGCAGCCTCTCCATAGCGGGGGCGTAAGAAACGGCTGTTTTTCGGGCGGCAACCGCCACAAGCAGGTCGTCGGGCCTGAGCTTGTCGGCAAGCGTGTGTAGCAGAGGCCACTGGCTGAGCTCTATGCGCTGTATTTCAAAAGCGTTTTCGTTGCTCTGGTTCAGGAGGTTCACCTTGTCGAGCGTGTTGGCGTTGCCGTAAAACACCAGCTTGGCGTTTGTTTGCCGGTGCAGGTTGCCCAGGCGGTAGAGCCACCGGGCAAACCCGGCCTCGTACTCGGCGTGCGGCGGGATGACCGTTACAATGCGCTGGATGGTGCTGGCCTGGTGCAGCAGCTTGGCCACAAAAATGGTCTGGCTCGTTTCCTTTAGCAGCGTGCTCAGCCTCATGCCGAAGAGCTCATCGCCAAGGCTGGCGGACTGGTGCAGCCCCAGCACAATATCGGTAATGGACTGCTCCTTGACGACTTTTACGATGCCCCGCGCGGCGTTGTTGTCGGCGTGGTGAATCATTTCGAGGGCAACGTCGCTGGCGGCGGCGCAGAAGGCGGCCTTTTCGAGAATCCTGTCGCCGTGCTCCCAGTGCGGGTTGTTGGCGTGCTGCCGGTTGGAGATGTACACCGCGTAGAGCGATTCGTGGCTTTTATCGTTGCGCACCATGATGGCAAAGTCCACCAGCCGCTCAATGGTGTCGGGGTTGCTCACGGGGATGAGTATTTTGCCGAACTTGCGCCCTATTTTCGCGCCAAGCTTGGTCTGGGCAGCTATGCGGCGCGAGGCTCTTTCGGTGGCAAACGAGCTCACGATGCAGGTAACAAGTATCATAACAATAGTCCCGTTGAGCACATCGTCGTTGAAAAGCCCTATCTGCCGGCCTACAATCACCACCGCAAGCGTGGCCGCAGCGTGGGCGTTGCTGAGGCCAAAAATCATGGTGCGCTCCACCCGCTTCAGCTTGAAGGTTTTTTGGGTCAGGTACGCCGGAGCGTACTTGCCGATGGTGGCGGCAGCGGTCATCACGGCGGCCACCGCAACGGCCTGAAACGACGTGAAGAACACGCGCAGGTCTACCAGCATGCCCACGCTGATGAGGAAGATGGGGATGAACAGGGCGTTGCCCACAAAGTCGATGCGGTTCATGAGGGCTGAGGTGCTCGGTATGAGCTTGTTGAGGGCAATGCCCGCGAGGAACGCCCCGATGATGCCCTCCATGCCGATGAGCTGCGCAAAGAACGCCGCGAGGAACATCATGGACAGCGCAAAAATGTACTGGGCTACGCTGTCGGTGTTGCGCTTGAAGAAGTGTCGGGCAGCCAGCGGGAGGCCAAACAGCACGGCAACGCCAAACGCCAAAATCAGAAGGGCAAACCGCATCCAGTGCAGCGCGTCGAGGTCGCCCTTGTGGTTGCCCACCACCACCGCCAGCGTCAGGAGCGAGAGCGTGTCGATGATAACGGTGGCCACAACGGTCATGCTCACCGACCGGATTTTGGTAATTCCGTAGCGGCTCACAATGGGGTAGGCCAGCAGCGTGTGCGAGGCAAACATGCTGGCCAGCAGCAGCGATGTCTCCAAGTTGTAGCCGAGCGCAAAGAGGCCTACCGTTACGCCCAGCGCCATGGGGATGACAAAGGAGTACGCGCTGAAAACGATGCTCTTGACTTTGTTCCGCTTGAAGCCGTTGATGTCCACCTCTACGCCGGCTATGAACATGATGTAGAGCAGCCCCACCGTGCTGAAAAGCTCAATGCTGCTGTCGCGCAGAATGATGTTCAGCCCGTGCGGGCCTACAATAATGCCCGCCGCTATAAGCCCCACAATGTGGGGAATGCGCAGCTTGGTGAATATGATAGGCGCAAACAGGATAATGAGCAGCACCACCGCAAACAGCAGCACAGGGTTGTGCAGCGGCAGGCTAAAAATATTTCCTAAAGTAAGTATTTGCATACATCAATCGTCAATTATCACTTCAAACAGCCTCTTCCAGTTCTTTCCGGTAACAAAAATTTGCCCGGTTTCCTCGTCGTAAGCTATGCCGTTCAGCACGTCGGTATTTCTGCTGCGCAGGTTGCCCGGGAGCAAATTCTGCATGTTCACCACGCCGGTTACCGCGCCGCTTGCCGTGTCAATGCGGACAATGTTGTCGCTCCCGTAAACGTTGGCCCAGAGCTCCCCGCCAATCAGCTCCAGCTCGTTGAGCTGCCCCACCGCCCCGCGGTCGGTGTAGACCTCGATGCGCTTCCGCGCTACAAAGTCGTGGGGCGACATGAAGGTGATGGCGTTGCTTCCGTTGCTCATAATCAGGTGCACGCCGTCGGTGGTAAGCCCCCAGCCCTCGCCGGAGTACGGCAGCGCGGCTTGCTGCTCCAGCGTTTCGAGGTCATACACCAGGCACGTCTGCTCGCGCCACGTGAGCTGGTAGAGCAGCCCGTTGAGTACGCAAATACCCTCGCCAAAGTACCTGTCGGGCAGCATTTGCTGTTGCAGCACCTCGCCGCTCTTTAAGCCCACCTTCCGCACGGACGACTGCCCGTAAACGCCGGTGCCCTCGTACAGCACGCCGCGGTACACTTGCAGCCCCTGCGTGTAGGCGTGCTCGTCGTGGGGGTAGGCGTTCACCACCGTGTAGCCGTACTTTTTCGGTGCGCTTGGCGCAAGCAGCGTGATGCTTACCCTTGCCGCCGCCACCTCCCTGCCCTCAGAGAAGGCGGCCACCCTCAGCTGCTTTACGCCAAGCGTTTTTGCGGCAAGCTCAACCTCTACCTCAGCGGCGGTGTCGGCCATGCATGCGGCACGCCAGCCGTCGAGGTAGGCAACCACCGAGTCGTACTCGGCATCGCTGCGCAGGTAGCTCACCGTGAGGCGCTCGCCGTTTTTGACCTTCGCGCCGCGCTGCGGGCTTGCCAGCTCCAGCGTTGGGGCGGCTGCCGCAGCCCCCAACGCACGCTTGCGCGGCGCTCCGCTGCTACAGGAAGCAAGGAAAAAAATCAGCGCAAAGTTCAAAAAAAATCGTATCATTTCCTATCGCTATTGTTACGCTCAGAATCCGTAGCTTACCGAAAAAACATTCGAGTAGGTCGAAACCCCCGTTGAGCCAATGTTGGTGAGCGCGTAGTCGAGCGCAAAGCCCATAAAGCGGAGGCCTACGCCAACGTTGGGCTGCACGGCAAAGTGGCTTTCGCTGCCAAAGCCCGAAATGCGCTGCACGTTGTTGACGCCGGCTCTCAGGAATACCATGCTTTTGTAGCTACCCTCCACGCCCAGCTTCGGGTCAATATTCAGCCAGCCGGTCGAAACAAGCACGTTGCGCTGCCCGTCGGTGGTAACGTCCAAGCCAAGCTCGGCGTGCATGGAAAAATCATTGCCGAAGCGGATGCTGCGGGCAGCGGCCAGCGTAACCTTTGGCAGCGTAACCTCCGTCCTTGAGCCGGGCACGCTGTTGGTGATGGTATCGCCCGACGGCATTACGTACGCCGGAACCGCCAGCGCATCGGCGTTGTACGTCCACACGTTGACGGTGGTGGTGATATCCCGCAGCATTACCCCAAAATTCCACCGCCCCAGCGCACAGTGCGCCCCCAGGTCAATGCCAAAGCCGTAGGCTGCGGCAAACTTGCCCACGCTGCGGTACACTATCTTGGCGTTAGCGCCCACGTTCAGCGACCGCCCGGCCATTTTCATTTTTTTCGCAAGCGAAAAAGCCAAGGCGTAGTCGGCTGTAGAAAAATAGCTGAGCCTGTCGTAGCTGAAGTTTCCGTCCTTGTCGATGAGATCGGTAGTGTTGAGAATATCGTCCACGCCAAAGCGAATAAAGGTAGCGGCGATGGCAGCGGCGGAGTCTAACCTGTAGGCAAACGCGCCAAAGTCGTACTTTGCCACGCCTGCAAAGTACTCCGCGTGCATCAGGGCGGCGCTCCTTGCGGGTTGCAGGGTGGTTAGCAGCGCAGGGTTCCAGTAGGCGGCGCAGGCATCGGCGGCGGTGGCGGAGGCGGCTCCCCCCATGCCCAGCGCACGCGCACCTACGCCCACCGACAGAAATTCGTTGCTGTACTTGGGTGCAGCGGCGCGAGCAGCGCTACATACAGCAAAGGTTAGCAGCAGCATCTGCACATATTTTTTTGACAAACTATAAACAAGCAAGGCAAATATTACATATTGATAAATAAGGTTTTAACTTGAATATCGGGTAATGATCGACGTGTAAAGGTACGAAAAAACACGAAACATAGCGAGCGCAGTTGTAAAAAAACCGCTACCTTCGCCTACCGTATTTTGGCTGAAATTGAAATGTGTCCGTGTTTTTGTACCAAAAAATTACGTAATGCCTATAATGCCTAACAGGATAAACCTTTTCACCGTTCCCAACATCATCACCTGCTTCGGCTTGCTGTGTGGCTGCGTAGGCATTGTGCTTGCGTTCGAGGGGGCAACGCAATCGGCTATGGTTTGCCTGCTGCTGGCCGCCCTGCTCGATTTTCTGGACGGCTTTGCGGCACGCCTGCTCAAAGCGTACTCGCCGGTAGGGAAGCAGCTCGACTCGCTTGCCGATATGGTAAGCTTTGGTGCGCTTCCGGCAGTAATGCTTTCCCACGCCGTGCGCAGGGCGCTGGGGGCAGCAAATGGAGCTGGGGATGGCGCCGAAATGCTGCTGATTTTTTCGCCGTTTTTGCTTACCGTTTTTTCGGCTTTGCGCCTGGCGAAGTTCAACGTTGACGAGAGGCAGAGCGACGGATTTTTGGGGCTGCCCACGCCGGCCAATGCGCTGTTCTTTTCGTCAGCTGCAGTAATTTGTATGGACAACCCTCTGGAAGTATGGGCGCTGCTGGCGCTGGTGGGAGCCTTCTCGTTTTTGCTCGTCTGCGAAATACCCATGTTCTCGTTCAAGGTAAAGCTAGGCCTGCCGGCAAAATATACGCTACCGCTGGTGTTTGTGCTGCTGTCGGGGATAATTATGCTGCTCTGCCTGCTGTACTCTATCCCCCTGCTGGCTGCATTTGCACCCATCATTTTGCTGTACATTTTGATGAACGTAGCTGTATGGATAGCACGGAAATTCGCAGGATTGCGCTAAAGCCACACTCAACATAGCACCATTTAAACATAAAAATCTAAGTATAAAACAAAATGAAAATCAGGCTATTAATATCCATGCTGCTAACTTTTACCGTAGCCGCCGCTACATCTGCACAAAGCAGCGAAAGTGCACCTGCTTTAGCCGCTGCAGGTGGCGAAAAAACACTCTATGCAGAAGGCGTAATGCTGCTCGAACAAAAGGATTACGCAAGCGCAGCTGCGAAATTTAGCTCGGCTATTGCCGAGCAACCAGCTGCCGAATCCTACTTTCTTCGGGGACGCGCTTACCATGAGCAAGGCATGCTCGCCGAAGCCGAAGCCGACTACGCGCAGGCCTTAACGCTTGACCCGGATATGGCCAAGGCGTACTACTATCGGGGCGCTGCTGAGTATCTCTCCGAATCGTACCATGCTGCTATTGAGGCATACACTCAATGCATTGCCATCGACTCCACGTACAGCTACGCCTACAACGACCGCGGCAGCGCAAACCGCCGTCTGGAGCGCTACGAGGAGGCATTAGCCGACTATACGGCGGCCATTGCCATCGATTCAACGCTGGATTTCCTGTACAGCAACCGCGGCGCCGTTTATCGCCTTATGAAAAAGTACGACGAAGCTATTCGCGACTACGACAAGGCCATTCAGCTCTCCTCCCAAAGTGCAATGATATACAATAACCGCGGGCTGGCCAAGTTTGGAAAGGAAGACTACAAGGGTGCATTAGCCGATTTTCTGGCTGCCAAAAAGTATAACCCCAGCTACTTCCATGCATTCAACAACGCCGGAAATGCTTACTATAAGCAGAAAAAATATGCCGAAGCGCTGGCGGAGTACGATAAAGCAATAAAAATAAATGGCAGCTTTGGGCAAGCATACCTGAACCGGGGCATTGCCAAAGAAATGATGCGCGACGACGCAGGCGCCTGCGCCGACTGGCAAAAGGCTGCCGACCTAAATGTGCCATCGGCAAAAAATTATGTTTCTGCACAATGCAGGTAGCAATACCGTAACTATAGTTAAAACCCAAGTATCAATAATTTTTTTACCAAAAAGCTCAAATGAAAAAATGTCTACTTTACTATACGGTTGCTTCTTTGGCGCTTTTGTGCGCCAACGTCGTTTTCGCCCAGCAAAATGTGGAATTTGAGAAAAAAAACTTTCCCAATGACAGAGAAGGGCTAAAAAAGGCCATGCAGCAGCTGGAGCTGGGCAGAGAGCAGTACAATAAGCAGGGGGCTTCGCACAAAGTGGCGGCATTGCCATACTTGCTGCACGCCAACAACTTCAACCCCAACAACGCCGAGCTTAACGTTATAATTGGCGACTGCTATATACGCTTAATCGGCGAGGAAGAGCAGGCGGTGCAATACCTTGAAAAGGCTATTGCGCTATCTCCTGCAATGAAGCCCACGGCGTACTGGCTGCTGGGCGAGGTGTACCACCTGACGTATGAGTTCGATAAGGCTATTCAGCACTTTAACCTCTGCAAAAATTTTTTGAACGCTAAATCCAAAACCTACGCAGAAGACTTGCAGCGCATAAATAAAAGAATTGCCGAGTGCGAAACCGGCAAAGAGCTGGTGAAAAATCCTGTGAACGTATTCATCGATAACCTCGGCAAAGTTGTCAACACCTCTTACTCCGAGTATGGGCCGCTTATTAACGCAGATGGCTCAACCCTCTACTTCACCTCTTCGCGCCCCAGCGAAGCAGAAAGCTCCCTTGAAGAAGGTGCATTCAGCAGCGAAGAAGATTACCCCGAAGACATATACGTAACCCACCGAAAGGATGGCGAGTGGACAACGCCAGAAAGACTTCACAGCCCCATCAACACACCCGATAACGATGCTGCGGCAGGCATCTCGCCCAGCGGCGATATGCTGTTCTTATTCCTGCCCGAAAACGGCGGCGATTTAGGCTATGCTACCCTTAACGGCGCTACATGGATGCCAAAGAAATCGTTGGGTAACGCCATCAACTCTCCTGCGCACGAAGCCAACGCCTCGCTTTCGTCCGACGGACAAACGCTATACTTTGTCAGCAACCGAAATAACCCCAACGGTTACCACCAAATATACTACTCCAACAGGGATGCTAAAGGAGCATGGATGCCGGCTAAGCCCATTGGCGCGCCAATCGCTTCGGGGTACGATGAGCGCACGGTATTTATACACACAAACGGAAAAACCCTCTACTTCACCTCCAACGGGCACAACACGATGGGAGGATACGATATATTTCGCTCCGATTTCGAAAACGGACGATGGACTACTCCCGTTAACATGGGCTACCCCATCAATACGCCGGAAGATGATCGGTTCTTTACGCTGAACGCCAGCGGACGCTATGCCTACTTTTCCTCGTTCCGCAAAGACGGGTTTGGGCTGCATGACCTCTACCGGATAACTTTCATCGGTGACGAAAAGCCCGTTATCAACGTGGCGGAAGACAACCTGATTGCTTACATGCAGAAGCCTTTGGCCGAAGCTTCGGTAGCGCAGAAACAGCCGCAAGCAGATTCTGCTGCTACGGCTGCGCCTACCACTGCCATTGCCAAACCTGTTACCCTGCTCAAAGGCGTGATAAGGGATGCTGAAACACGCAAGCCTCTTTCTGCCAACATAGAAATTACCGATAACGAGATGAATAAAGTTATCGCCTCGTTCACCAGCAATTCGGAAACCGGCTCATACATGGTGGCGCTACCTTCGGGCAGAAACTACGGGCTGGCGGTTAAAGCGCCCAGCCACCTCTTTTACTCCGAAAATATTGACATCCGCGATAATACCGAATATCAGGAAGCCTACAAGGAAATTGATTTGAACGAAATACTGGTAGGCAATAGGGTTGTGCTGAACAACATTTTCTTCCAATTTGGCAAGTCGGAGTTTTCCGAAGCCTCTACCACAGAGCTTAAAAATATAGCGACGCTGCTGAACGACCAGTCCAAGCTGCGCATTGAAATTTCGGGGCACACCGACAATGTAGGCTCGGCCGAGGTCAACAAAATGCTCTCCGAAGCGCGCGCCAAAGCGGTGGTTGCTTACCTTGTGGAGGCAGGAATTGCAGCCAACCGCCTGACCTACGTTGGCTATGGCTTTGACCAGCCCGTAGCCTCAAACGCAACCGCAGAGGGACGCGCTGCTAACCGCCGTACCGAATTTAAGGTGATAGAGAATTAGCATACTACCGTTCTTGCCTGCGAGCAGCATAAATTATTCCGAATACTATGAACGAGGATAGTATATTACTATAAAAATTCAAGTACGTTACCATGCGAAAGAAAGATGCCCAAGCCACGCGGCAGGCGATGGCTGTCCGCCTCGGCAAAAACGTGTACGTAAGGCTGCTGCGCAACCTTGCGCTGGCGCTCCTGCTCTTTACGGCGTGCAGGCTGCTGTTCTACCTTTTCAACCGCGAGCTTTACCCCGACACGTCGGCC
>JAIRMD010000181.1 GCA_031258915.1 Prevotellaceae bacterium | reverse complement strand
GCAACCTCCTCAACCGGGCTTACGGCGGCATTGACCGTTTTTGCCAGCTGATAAAAAACGTCTTGCAGAATATCTTCCGCATCCTCCCTGTTATCCACCCGTTTGCGGATAAAGGAATGGAGCTGCGACTGATACTCCACAATCAGCTTTTCGAGGTTGTCCCGGGTTACCTTCGCCACGTCAATTTTTCTTTTCGGATTCTTCCCTGTCGAAAAAATCGTGCCCAAAGCCGTGCCCGAAATGATGCCCGAACCGGCGATTTTTGATAAACTCCTTGCGTTCTTCGTCGCTCATTTTCCGCCATTTTTCATGAATGGGGTTACGCCTGTACCCTCTCATTCCTAAAAATGCCGCGATGACCATAAATTTACTCAATCCGGCGAGCAAAACCAGCAACCCCAACGCCTGCCAAAAATTAATGGCGGTGATTCCAAAAATTTGTGGCACCAAAGCGTTCCACAGCAGCATAAAAACGGCTCCAAATCCGGCTACTGCCGCCAGTCCCCAGAGCACATGCCAAACAAAATGCAAACTTCTTTTCATGACTTTTTAATTTTTTAACGTTTTTAATCTATCTGTTTTTTTCATACATACGGATTTGCTTTGCGACAAAAGTAACAATATGTTTTTGAAACTTTCACAATTCATTCTTTTCTTGTTCGCCATGCTAATCAGTATAACCTGTTCCTGCGGAGGAATGTGCAGCTGATGTAACAACTTGCGCACATCGCAGTATGGACGCTTTCCGCTTCGGTAACATTCCCTGCAATTCATATTGATGAGATAATCCGTCATACCCGTTCAATTAACCGCAGTGCACGGAACCTGCATTTGCCCAAGCAATCTCCGCAAGCGGTACACCTGTCCGGATGTTTCACCGTAGCACGTTTTCCGGTTTCATTCTCTTTCATTTCCAATACATGGTGCGTGCATCTCTTGACGCAGCGCAAGCAGCCGCTGCAATTACTTTCCACCACACTGATGACTTTGTTCCTGTTCTTCTGCCTGCGGTACAAGCTGCCTGCAATCCACAGCAGGAACACAACTCCCAAGATAATATATGCTGTATTCATTACCTTATCGTTTTTACAGATTAGCCTCTATTTATGCAGACAAACGAGCGGGGAAAATATTTTACGAAGCTACGGAAAAAAATGGGTAGTGTCTTGAATTATCAGAATAATTATGGAGCTGTCAAAAAATAGCCTACTTAAATAATTTTGCTGATTAAATAAAAAGAGCTATCTTTTGCCGAAAAAATATGGCAATGGAAACACATGAAACAATGCAAAAACGGATAAGGATAACTCTCAAACAGCTAAATGAAAAACAATCAAGGATATATCTCTTGCATCAATTTGCCAGTGATGCAGGATTAAAATTGCATATAAGCCATTATCAGCTTAATTAATGCGACAACAACAAAAACAGGACTAAAAGTAGCTGCAAAATTAGATGATACAGTGTATAAAACAGGAATAAAAATTAGCGATGAGGAGTTTGAAAAAATAAATATAAAACGATACAATTTTCACGGCGAATGGAGCTATATTATTCGACCAAATTTGAGTGCTTAATTTATTGACACCCCCTAAGAAGTGTGCGCATGATGTGCTCACTCTTTTTTTAATTTTAGGTGCTAATGCTGCACCGAAGCATTTGATACCAGATGCCGTAAAGGTAGGAAAAACAGTTTAAATTTCCAAATGCTGGCGAAAAAATTTGGAGGATGTAAGTTTTTTATGTAGCTTTGCAGGGAATAAACCTTTAAAGCTGTTCTGCTAACGAAGTAAAACCCACTATTTTTACGCTAAATGAAAAGAATACTTGCAATCACGCTCTGCGCTGCGCTGGCCGCATGTCAGCTGCAGAGCAGATACCCACGGGGCATCGAGCACGTAGTAGTAATCGGCATTGACGGCCTGAGCAGCACCGGGCTTCACGCATCGGCTACGCCCTTTTTAGACAGCCTCCTACGGCGCGGCGCGTACAGCTACACCGCCCGCTGCATTCTGCCAAGCGTCAGCACGCCCAACTGGAACGCGATGCTGTGCGGTGCCGGTCCCGAGGCTACAGGTGCCATCGACAACTCGTGGCACGCCAACGATTTTGACTTCCCCTACCCTGTCATGAGCCGCGACCGCTCGTTTCCGAACATTTTCCGAATCCTCCGCGAGCAGCGTCCGGAGGCCGAGCTGGGCGCAATTTACCAGTGGGGTGGATTTGCGGACATGCTGGAGCGCTCGCTGCTGAACGAGTCGAAGAGCTGCGCCTCGCAGCTGGAGGCGGCGCAGCAGGCGGCGGAGTACATCACGGCGAAGAAGCCAACGTTCCTGTTCGTCCAGCTGGACGATGTAGACCACGCCGGGCATGAGTCCGGCCACCTGTCGCCCGACTACCTGCACGCCGTTGGCGAAGTTGACGGTCACGTTAGGCTCATAGTCGACGCTATCCACAGCGCAGGCATAGCCGATAATACCCTGATTATCGTTGTCGGAGACCACGGCGGCGTTTTCCACGGCCACGGCGGTATCGCCTACGACGAGCTAAACACGCCCATTATTTTTGCCGGCAAGGGCGTAAAGCAGGGCTACGCGATACAGCAGACGATTTACAAGTACGACCTTGCGGCGGACGTTGCCTTTGCCCTGCGCCTGAAGGCGCCGCAGGCGTGGACGGGGCGCCCCACCAAGCCTGCCTACGCTGGCTTCGACGAGCCGGATAACCTCTGGCAAGAGGTGGACGTGCTGCCCTCGCCGCGCTTCGCCTCCCAGACCTTCCAACCGCCCTACGGCGGAACGTTCGTCGACAGCGCCACAGTTGCCATCCTGCCGCCGGAGGGTGTGCAGGGCGTGGTTCGCTACACAACGGACGGCTCAACGCCAACCACCGAATCGCCTGCCTACGCAGCGCCCTTCACCGTGGATACAACCACCGTTGTCTGCGCCAAGCTATTCAGCGACAACGGCGAAAGCGTCAAAGTCAAGGCGGTCTATGAAATTACAAATAGCAATGGGGGTAAAAGGTAAATCAAAAATGAAGCGAATCCTTATTTTTACTGTTTTTGCGCTGAGCGCAACGCTTGCATACTCGCAGGCAAAGTATGTTTTTTTGTTTATCGGCGACGGGATGGGGTTTGGCGCCGTAACGCTTACGGAGGATTACCTCGCCGCACGCCAGGGTAATGAGCCGGGGTCGGGAACGCTCACGTTCTCTACCTTTCCCGTAACCGGATTCTCCACAACCTACTCGGCATCGAGCTTGGTAACATGCTCTGCCGCATCGGGCACGGCCTTTGCCTGCGGAAGCAAAACCCGCAACGGACGCATCGGGATGAACGCAGATGCTACGGAGAACCTCACCAGCATTGCCTACCGGCTCAAGGAGAAGGGCTACAAGGTGGGCATAACCACCAGCGTAAGCATAGACCATGCCACGCCAGCCGTATTTTACGCGCATCAGGCTTCGCGCAGCATGTACTACGAAATTGCGCAGGATTTGGCCAAGAGCGGCTTCGACTTCTTTTCGGGAGCGGGCTTTGTTGAGCCTTTGGGCAAAGACAAGCGGCAGGAAAGCATTTTTGGCCTGATAGAAAAAAACGGCTATGCGGTCGTGCGCAGCCTGTCCGACTGCAAATCATCTACCGCGCCGAAGCTGCTGCTGCTACAGCCCGATAGCAAGCCGCAGACGGCCTACCCCTACGCCATCGACAAGTCGAGCGATGACTATACGCTTGCGCAAACAACGGCGCTGGCCATAGAAAAGTTGCAAAACGGCAAGGGATTCTTCCTCATGGTTGAGGGCGGAAAGATAGACTGGGCTTCGCACGACAACGATGCAGGCAGCATGGTGCGCGAGGTGATAGACATGTCGGAGGCGGTGAAGGTTGCGCTTGATTTTTACCGCAAATACCCAAAGCAAACGCTCATTGTGGTTACAGCCGACCACGAAACGGGCGGCTTAGGCGTTGGCTCCGGCGCGGGTGGCAGCATTGATATTCTGGGGCTGGGAAAGCAAAAAGCGTCTGTGGACAAGTTAGCCCAACGGTTAAAAGATGCGACCTCGTACAGCGAGCTAAAGGCATGGCTGGCGGAGAACATGGGCATCACCGTCAGCTACGGCGACGAAATTTTGCTGAGAAGCTTATTCGCTGCAAGCGCCAAGAGCAAGCCATCCAGCGACGATACCCCCTGCACGCTGAAAAACAGCGGGGAGATGACGCGAAGCATCATGCGCATGGTGAGCGCCAAGAACGGCGGTAGCTACAGCACCTTTGATCACACCGGCACTATGGTGCCCGTGTACGCCATTGGCGAGGGCAGCGAGCTGTTTCGCGGCAAAATGGACAACACCGACATTCCGAAAAAGATAGCGAAAGCCACTAAGGTCGAGTGGAAGTAATCAGCTTCATCACCCACTCCATTTGCTCATCTACGCTCATGTGGCTGTTGTCCAGCAGCACAGCGTCATCGGCTTTGCGTAGCGGGCCTACCGTGCGGTTTTCGTCTATGGCATCGCGCTGCCGGATGTTGCTCTCCACCTCGCACAGCGACGTTTTCACGCCTTTTGCGCGCAGCTCCCGGTAGCGTCGCTGCGCACGGACTTCAGGCGAAGCCGTCATGAAAATTTTCAGCTCGGCGGACGGAAAAACGACCGTTCCTATATCCCGCCCGTCCATCACTATTGCCTTGCCTTGCCCCATTGCCTGCTGCTGCGCCACCAGATGCTCGCGCACGGCGGCAAGCTCGCTCACGCGGCTCACGCTGCCCGACACGCCGGCCAAGCGGATTTCTTCGGTAACATCCTCGCCATTCAAAAAAACCTTACTCTCCCCGCTCTGCGCGTCGCGCCCAAGCCTGATGCTAATGAGCGGCAAAGCCGCCGTCAGCTCCTCCCTCTTTACGCTACCATCGGCGCTTACCATGTTGTGGCGCATGGCGTACAGCGTAGCAGCGCGGTACATGGCGCCGGTATCAATAAAGGTGTAGCCTAACCTCTCCGATATGGCCTTGGCAAACGTGCTCTTCCCGCACGATGAATAGCCGTCGATGGCAATGATGATGTCGTTCATTTTAGATTTTAGATTCCAGATTCCTGATTCCTGATTTCAGATTTGCTCATTCGCAGCTCATAGCTCTCACATTCCCTTCAGCACAATGCCAAAGTGGTTTGCTGCTCCGCCAACGTGGTAAATTGACCGTGCGTAGGATAGTTCGAAGTACTTGAGGAGTATGCCCAAGCCGAACGAAAATCCTGCTCCGCTTCCCCCCTCCGCTACGGAGAGCTCGTTGCTGCGCCTGAAGTTGTAGCCGGCCATAGCGTAAAAATACTTGGACGGGGCAACCTCTACCCCCAGCGAGAGGTGGCTCAGGAACTCCTTGCCGATTTTGGCCAACGTGCCTTCGCTCCGGCTGCCTTTGCCGAGCATGTTATCCTGCTCCTGCACGTTGCTATATACGCTGAAGGACTGCAAATCGTTGAGCGTAGCAGAGAATCCCAGCGGTGCCTTCTCGAGTTTTTTGGCAAGGCCCAGCTGAACTTCAAACGGCAGGCTTTCGCGGTTGCCCTCGCGGTATGGCTTGAGCTGCATACCGATGTTTTTGAGCGAGAGGGTAGCGTTGAGCAGGCCGTCGGCGCTACGGTAACGTGCGCCAAAGCTGAGCGCTGCGCCGTAGGAGCTGTAGCGCTCCAGCTGCGAAGCAACGGCGTTGAGGCTTGCGCCAATGCTGATGAAGTTTAGCACGCTGCGCGAGTAGTGCAAGCCCACGGCAAACTCGTTAGCATCAAACCGCCCGGGTTCTTCGCCGACTTCATTCCACGCCTCAAACGAGCCGTAGTTGAGGCTCACTACGCTGACGCCAAACGTCCCCAAGTTGTCCGCACGCCACGCTGCGGCAAGGCTGCTGTGCGAGATGCCGGCAAGGTAGGCAAGGTAGGTCAGCGCGTAGGTGTTGCGCATGCTGCTATCGAGCAGCGCCGGGTTTTGC